>CAZNGY010000008.1:0-52111 GCA_964572955.1 uncultured Lachnoclostridium sp. | reverse complement strand
TTTTATGCCAGATATGTCCGATTTCGTGAAAAATCAACGCGCGCATGGTCGCTTCCCGCTGCTATTCCAGCTCAATGATTTTTTCAATGCCAAGCAGAATCGCATCCCTGCCATCAAGCGTTGTTGCCCACCCTGCGCCATTGCACAGCCCTAAGTAAAGGATGATGTCTAAATCGACACTGCTTTCAAACTTCTATCGCTTGCTCATTTTTAATGAACAAGCTGACGATAGTGCTTGGGAACAGATGGACAAGCAGCTCTGCTACTGCTTTATAAGCTGCCATGACCACTTGTCACCACGTTCGTCATCTGAATGACAGGGAACAGTTTAACGAAATTCCTCTTCATGTGGAGTATTTCCTGTCAGAAATAGGCTTTGGTTTGCTCGAAATCTTCTATGAAGTGATCTGCTGGGAAGAAAAATTCGGTGCGTTCAAAGAATGAATCTACCGAAAAAGTATTTGAAAATCAGGAAAACCATGCTATGATACATACAAACCATCCCAAACTACTATTTAGCATTCGTAACAGCGTTTATCATCACTGATAAGATTTTGATAATCATTCACAGTACGGTTAATATTCAAAGTTGTTATTTGTTTCAAATTCATTTGCAAACTGTTCATAATATCCGCGATTCGTAAATTTATAGTGGCTGTTTTCATCACCTAAAATCATTTCAGGCAGATTAATAAAGAGAAAACATAAACCAAACATTGTGAGTATTGCCATAATCCACTGTTTGACGGAAGCTCGATTTTCTTTTTTGAATAAATGAATTGCAAGACTTACAGTAATCGGCAGGAACCCAAACAGCGATGTAATCAGTCCCGGTGAATATAGAGTATTCATTCCGTACTCGCCAAATGTCTGGAGGGAATTTATGCCGATAACAATATGTATTATTACTTCAAAGGCAGAAAAAAGCATAATGGCAATTCCTGCAGGTTTACGAAATCCTCCAAATTTTAATACGAAACAGCCGAGAAGAACACCACCGAAGTTTGTAATCATGTCGGTTAGTCTGTTCATCGGATATCGGCTGAGAATGGAAGAACCGTGACTGAAATTATAGGAATAGTGGAGTCCGCCGGGGAATACCCATTCTTCAATGACGTGAAGTACTAAGACAATTACGGCAAGAGTGCAAATGGTGTTGATTGAATCCCATTTTCTACGGTTTTTGTAAACCAGGATGCTTAAAAAAACACCGATAGCAGCCATTACATAAAGCCATATCGAAAGCCAAGCATTAATAATTGATTCCATAATTTACTCCTTTTAAAAAATCTTTAAAAAATATATTCTGAAACTATTGTATCATAAGCATAAAATGATACAATAGTTTCAAAATATGTGGAACAAGAGGAGGTAAAGATGTATCATATCTCGAATGATAAGAGAGCAAAAAAATCTGCAGGACTTGTTGGAAACGGCATTTTGAAGTGTTTAGAGAAAAAAGATTTTGCAGAAATTACCGTGACAGACGTGCAAAAAGCATCCATGGTGGGAAGATCAACTTTTTACCGCCTGTTTGATAATACAGCTGACGTACTTTCATATCTGTGTGACGGGATATTTGAGCAGGCAGGAAAGGCATATGAAGAGCTGAATAGTTCAGACACCGACGAAACAACACTTGTTTTTATTCAATTTTGGATGGAGAATAAGACACTGTTAAAGGCCATTGTTGACAGTAATCGAATGGATTTTATCTTTCAGGCACATATGAAATATCTTACTCCGTCAAAGGAATTTTTTTTCAGAGAAAGCAAGATGGATGAGGTGCAGACAACTTATCTGATGACGATACTGACTGCCTGTACTTCCGCAGTTCTTACGGCTTGGCTTAAAAGCGGAGAAGAGGAAACCGCAGAGCAGCTGCAGTTTCGCATAAGGGAATGTTTCAAAACACTTGGAAAAATATTTGATTAAAATGAGAAATATAAAATGACTTGAGGCACACAACGTGTCTGTTAACAGTGTGAAACCGGGAGGTAATACATGGAAAAATTTAAGGAATGGATTGCTGAAAGCAGTAATATTGTGTTTTTTGGAGGAGCAGGTGTAAGTACCGAATCTGATATACCTGATTTCAGAAGTACGGACGGATTATATAATCAAAAGTATGCATTTTCGCCTGAAACAATATTAAGTCATAGTTTTTTTAGAAAAAATACAAATGAGTTTTATAGGTTTTATCGTGATAAAATGCTGTATCCGGATGCACAGCCGAACAAAGCTCACAAGATTCTTGCGGAACTTGAGAAGAAAGGAAAACTTAAAGCAGTAATTACGCAGAACATAGACGGACTTCACCAGAAAGCGGGAAGCAGGGAAGTCTTGGAACTGCATGGAAGCGTACTTAGAAATTATTGTGAGAAGTGCGGAAGGTTTTATGATATAAGCAAAATACAGGAGACTGCAGGGGTTCCGAAATGTGAGTGCGGAGGTATTATCAAACCGGATGTGGTTCTTTATGAGGAAGGGCTGGATGAAGATATAATCAGGAAATCAATTGAGTATATAAAAAAATCTGATGTTTTGATAGTCGGAGGTACTTCATTGACGGTTTATCCTGCAGCCGGATTCATAGATTACTATCGCGGAAACAAGCTGGTGCTGATAAATAAAGACAAAACGGCCATGGATTATAAAGCGGATTTGTGTATATACGGAAAAATTGGTGAGATTTTGGGTGAGTTGGAATAAAAGTTTATATAAACCACGAAAAATGTCAAAAAATCATGTAAAATATGCAATAAATTAGGAAAGAGGAATTTTTTAATCGGATTATGAGTTTAGAAGAGATTATTATTGCCATACTGTCGGCATTGATTGTCGTAGGAGTGACGTATTACGGAAAATGCAGGAGCGGATTTGAAAAGGAAATTGACAGGTTAAGGGATGAAACAAACGAGCTTCGTGATGAAATACAGAAGGCATATAAACAATCTGATGATAAAATGCAGTTTTTGAATAATTTGGCTCATGATATCAGAACACCGGTCAACGGAATTATGGGGATGTCATCGATTGCAGCTTTTTATGCTGATGATGAGAAAAAGGTAAGAGAATGTCTTAATAAGGTTTCTGAGACAGGAAATAATCTCATGATACTTATAGATGATGTTTTAAATGAGGCAAAAGCAGATTTGGATAAAAAATGCCGCAAAGATGAGGAATTCAGTTTGATTGAGACTGTTCACAAAAGTGCGGAAATGACTGATTATCAGAGGATAAAGAAGAATCATGCACTTAATCTGGAGTTCAAGGAAATTATACATGAGAGAGTGAAAGGTGACGGATTTCGTATAAGACAGATTTTTTACAATATAATTGCAAATGCGGTTAAATACACTCCGGATGACGGAATTATTAATGTTTCTCTTTCGGAAAATATCTTGAACAAGGATTTATCAGAATATGTTTTTGTTTGTGAAGATAATGGTTATGGAATGAAAGAAGAGTTTATTCGTAAAATTTTCATTCCGTTTGAGAGAGCAGAAGACGAAACGATAGCCGGTATATTTGGAACAGGGCTGGGAATGTCAATTGTAAAAAAGAGTCTGGATTTGATCGGCGGAAGCATTGATATTGACAGTGAATACGGAAAAGGTTCAAAATTTACTGTCAGGCTTAAACTGATTCCGCTTGAAATTAATGAACATGTATCAAAAACGGATAAAGAAGAAAGACATGAAGAAAAACTGAAAAAAGTAATGGAAAAATATACAAAAAAGGATTATCGTAATAAGAGAATTCTTTTAGTGGAAGACAATGAATTGAACAGGGAAGTGAGCAAGGAAATCCTTGAGCTGACCGGAGTTGTGGTTGAAGAGGCTGAAAACGGAAGAAAAGCGGTTGAAATGTATGCGTGCAGTGATTTGAATTATTACGACATGGTCGTAATGGATATAAAAATGCCGATAATGGATGGAATCAGAGCAGCGGAAGAAATAAGAGGACTTGACAGAAGTGATGCTGAATCGGTTCCTCTTATTGCAGTAAGTGCTAACAGATATTGCAATGATGCGGATGGGAAGGCCGGTCTGGGAGCTGATTGTACCGGGAATTTGCAAAGGGAAGAAGGAAAGAATGACAGTTTGCGAGGACTTGAAAACTTCGGATTTGACGGATTTTTTATTAAACCTCTTAATATGTCAGACTTTTTGGAAACAATGGAAGCCTGTTTTGAAGCGGATGATAACGGTTCATTGTAAAAAGAAGGAATTTTCAATATATATTTAATGCGTATATGTCAGTTTTTCAGACAGAGGAGGGCATATGACAAAAGAAAACAGCGGAATGGATATGATAAACGGTTCATTGTGGAATAAGATTCTTATGTTTGCGTTGCCGGTAGCTGCGACAGGAATACTTGAACAGTTGTTTAATGCATCAGATATTGCAATTGTAGGAAATTTTGCCAGCGGGGACAGAACGGTTGCAGTGGCAGCGGTAGGTGCAAATACTCCGGTTGTAGGTTTTATACTGAACTTTTTTATAGGGATTTCAGCAAGTGCAAATGTGCTTATTGCCAATGCAATAGGCAGAAATGATGATAAATCGGTTTCAAAAACCGTATACACGGCAATTATTACGGCATTGATCGGAGGACTTTTAATTGCGTTATGCGGCGGTGTTTTTGTTGATGATATACTTAAACTACTGAATATCCCTAAAGATGTATATGAATATGCCGGTGATTACTTGAGAATTTATCTTATGGGAATGCCGGCAATACTTCTTTTTAACTTTGAAGCGGCAGTTTTTAGAAGCGTTGGAGAAACAAAACTTCCGTTGGCGGCACTTACGATATCGGGAGTAATAAATGTATTGCTTAATCTGTGTTTTGTCGTTATTTTTGACATGAATGTCGATGGAGTGGCTTTGGCAACGGTGATATCAAATGTGATAAGTTCTGCAATACTCTTTTATAAAATGATGAAAACTGATAAGCTGATAAAAATAAAGATAAAAGAAATACGCTTTGACAGGAAATGTTTTATAGGGATTTTGAAAATAGGTCTTCCCGCGGGCATTCAGGGAGCAGTGTTTTCACTATCGAATATAGTAATCCAGTCATCAATAAACAGTCTGGGTACGGTAGTGATCGCGGCATCAAGTGCGGCATGCAGCATAGAAAGTTTTGTATATTATGTATTAAGTTCATTTGGTCAGGCATGTACGACATTTGTCGGCCAGAATTACGGTGCAGGAAAGCCGGAAAGATGTAAGAGGATTTTGGCAATCAGTATTTTAGAGGATTTTATTGCAACAGCCTTATTTATATTAGTGGCACTTGTTTTTGGTAAGAATCTTTTGGCAATATTTAATCCTGAACCGGAGGTAATAAAAATAGGATACACAAGGCTGCTGATAATATTTACGGCATATACTTTCAGCATGCTGTATGAAAATGTTTCCGGATATCTCAGGGGGTTTAGAATCTCGGTTCTTCCTGCAATACTTGCAATTACAGGAGTATGCGGTGTGAGACTGCTGTGGATTTTTGAAGTGTTTTCACGTTACAAAACCTTTAATATTATTATGCTTGCGTATCCCGTAAGTTTATCAATTACCGCGGTGATGAACTTTATTGCACTTTTTGTACTGCGTCCGGCATCAAAAATGAATAAGGAAGAAAAACAGGTAAATACAATTTAAAAACTTGTATACAAAGTTGTTGATTTTTGAAAGAGTATATTATATACTTTGCTGTGTAAATTAAAGCGCCCAAAGGCAGATTGGAGATTAATATGAGGATTGGTATTTTAGGATATGGAAACCTCGGAAGAGGCGTTGAAAATGCTGTAAAGCAGAATTCTGATATGGAACTGGGATGTATCTTTACAAGAAGAAATCCGGAATCGGTTAAACCTTTGACGGAAGGTGTTCCTGTTTATTCGGCAGATGAATGTGAAAAGCATAAAGATGAAATTGATGTTTTGGTTATTTGCGGAGGTTCGGCTACAGACCTTCCGGTCCAAACTCCGGAATATGCTAAATATTTTAATGTAATAGACAGTTTTGATACTCATGCAAGGATTCCTGAACATTTTGCAAATGTTGATAAGGCTGCAAAAGAAAATGGAAATGTGGCAATGATTTCATGCGGATGGGATCCGGGAATGTTTTCCGTTATGAGACTTTATGGTTCGGCAGTTCTTCCGGAAGGAAAGGATTATACTTTTTGGGGAAAAGGAGTGAGCCAGGGTCATTCGGATGCAATCAGAAGAGTAAAGGGAGTTAAAAACGGAAAACAGTATACTATTCCTGTAGAATCGGCTCTTGAAGCAGTAAGAAGCGGAACGATGCCGGAACTTACAACAAGACAGAAGCACATAAGAGAATGTTTTGTGGTAGCGGAAGAAGGAGCAGACACAGCAGAAATAGAAAATACAATAAAGAATATGCCTAATTATTTTGCTGATTATGATACAATCGTGCATTTTATATCGGAAGAGGAGTTCGCAAGAGACCATGCAGAAATTCCTCATGGAGGTTTTGTTTTCAGAACAGGAGTTACAGGAGCTGAAAAAGAACATTCACATGTTATTGAATACAGCTTAAAGCTGGATTCAAATCCGGAATTTACAGCCTCCGTAATTCTCGCATTTGCAAGAGCTGTAAACAGATTGGCAAAAGAAGGACAGACAGGATGCAAGACTGTTTTTGATATTGCGCCTGCATACCTCAGTCCTTTATCGGCTGAAGAACTCAGAAAGAATATGCTTTAAAAAGTAAAAGCGTAATGACTTATGTTTTTACCGGATTTACCGGTAACGATATAAAAAGTCATTACGCTTTTATTATTTTTTTGATGGAGCTGCACAGGAGTCTCTTATTATGAGACTGCACGGCAGTTTTGCGGTGAGGGGTGTCTGTCTGTTGAGATTTGGGGCACTGAATAAAAGGTTGGCACCATGCTGCCCCATATCATATGCCGGAGCATGAACCGTTGTGAGCGGAGGTGTCATGAACGCACTTGGTTCCATATCGTTGAAACCGATAATGGAGATGTCACGGGGAATACTCAAACCGTGTTCATGAATTGCCCGCATTGCTCCGTATGCAATTGCATCGCTTGCCGCAAATACAGCGGTAGGATAATCACCGCCGCTTAGGAGTTCATTCATCATCTCATAACCGGATTCGGATGAAAATACACCTTCTTTAAAATATCTTTCACCGCTTTTTCCGAGAAGTTTCATGTATCTCATGAAGGATGTGATTCTAGGATCAATAAGACGTTTGTTGTCTCCGACGTACTCTATTCCACAAAGAAAACCGATTTCGGAGTGACCGAGGGAAATAAGATAATCTATTACGGAACGCACAGCTTTGTCGAAATCAAGAGAGAGTGAAGTGATGCTGTGATTTTCAACAGGCATATCCAAAAAAACGGCACTACTGCATACGGAAATAAATTCGGCCACCTCAATTTCTGAAAATTTACCGAGACATATTAGTCCGTCTACGTTTTTTAATGATTCCATGATGTCTTCGTCATCGTGAAAAAAACGGAGAAGTTCAATGGAATTCTTGATGCAAAAGTCTTCTATACCCTGTCTTACTTTCAGATAATAATTGTCGTTGTTTTCTTCTTTGGAAGTAAACCATTGAACAACTCCTATTGTAAAAGCGGGAGGACTCTGTTTGTGACGTTTTGGTTTAACATAATTAAGTTCCCTGGCAGTGTTTATAACTTTGAGCCTTGTTTCATCGGGAACACTTAGTGTTGCATCATTATTTAATATTCTTGAAACTGCTGCAGGGGAAAGCCCTGCTTTTTTTGCAATATCTCTTATTGTTGCCATAATAACCTCTGAAATGTTTACTAAACAGTAGTATAACACACATAATAGTGTTTTGTCGAGAGAAAAACATAAAAACATCTATATTTTTAGTAAAATAATATTGACATTTTAGTAAACAAAAGATATAGTACGATTATAGAATGTTTTTCGGAGGGGTTTATGATTAAAACGGAAGTCTTGAAGGAACAGCTTAAAAGCGGAAAGTTCAGGGATTTATTAAAGGATATTTACGTTGACGAAAGCAGACTTGATTATCAGACTGCAAGATACGTTAAAGCAGTAGAAAAATTTGAGTGTCTTTACGGTAAGAATTCAGAGGTGGAGATTTTCAGTGCACCGGGAAGAAGTGAAGTCGGCGGAAATCATACAGATCATCAGCATGGAGAAATCCTTGCAGCATCAATTAATATGGATGCCATTGCGGTAGCCAGTAAAACAGAAACACCGGTTATTAAACTTGTATCCGGTGGTTATAAAGAAATTATAATTGATACAACAGACATTGAGATGAAGGAAAGTGAAAAAGAATCGACGGAAGCTCTTGTGAAAGGTGTTCTTGCCGGAGCAAAAAACAGGGGCTATAAAATTGGCGGTTTTTGTGCATACATAACAAGTGATGTTCTTATAGGTGCCGGACTTTCATCATCGGCGGCATTTGAAACGGTTATTGGAACAATAATATCATATCTTTATAACGATGGGGAAATTGATGCAGTTACGAATGCAATAATCGGACAGTATGCAGAGAATGTTTATTTTGGAAAACCATGCGGACTTATGGATCAGATGGCATGTTCGGTAGGCAGTCTCGTTCATGTTGACTTTGCAAATCCGGCAGAGCCTGTAGTGGAAAAAGTAGAACTTGACCTTGAGGGCTATGGATACAGTCTCTGTATAACGGATACAAAAGGATCACATGCAGATCTTACGGCTGATTATGCAGCAGTGCCTGCCGAAATGAAAGCAGTTGCTTCCTTCTTTGGCAAGGAGGTGCTTCTCGGAGTGGAAATAAAGGATTTGATTGAGAATTCAATGGAGATCAGAAAGCGTTTTGGCGACAGGGCTTTCCTCAGAGCACTTCACTTTATTAACGAAAACGGCAGGGTTCGGGAAGAAGTGGCAGCAATTAAAAACTTGAAAATCAATGAATTTCTGGAGAACGTAAAGGCTTCCGGAAATTCTTCATATAAATTTCTTCAGAATGTATATACAAACAATGATATAAGACATCAGAATGTATCAATAGCACTGGCAGTCAGTGAGACGGTTCTTGGGGACGGAAGCGGTGTATGCAGAGTGCATGGCGGTGGTTTTGCGGGAACAATTCAGGCGTTTGTAAAAAACGATAAAGTTGTTGAATACAGTGAGACTATGAATAAACTATTTGGACAGGGTGCGTGCAGTGTACTCAAAATCAGAAAATATGGCGGAATGCGTGTTATCTGAGAAAACGGATAATACTTAATCAGATTAAATATACTCCTAAAATAAAATGAGATGAAGGACGGCAGATATAATCCAAACGAGCGGGATTATGAAAGGCGGTCCTTTTTCTTTACTTTTAACGGTAAAAATGATATTATAATCAAACGTCTTTTAAAGGACAAAATTTAATTAACATGAATCGGAGAGCGATGAAAATGAAAAGAGCATTGGTTCTGGAAGGCGGTGCGATGAAAGGTATGTACACCGCCGGTGTTTTAGACAGATTTATGGAAGACGGTGAAAGATTTGATGCTGTTATAGGTGTTTCGGCAGGTGCATTGTTTGGTATTAATTATCTCTCGAACCAGAAAGGAAGAGTAATCAGATACAACAAAAAATATAATAGTGACAGAAACTATATGGGACTGCTTCCGTTAGTCAGAACCGGAAACATTGTCGATACGGATTATGCATACAGAAAAGTACCTTATGAACTTGATCCGTTTGATGATAAAACTTTTAAGGAATCAGGAGTACCTTTTTATGCGGTGGTGACCAACGTGGAAACAGGAAAGCCTGAATATATTCGTATAAACAGTGCTTTTGATCAGATGGATGTTTTAAGAGCTTCAGGCTCGATGCCATTTGTCTCGAAACCGGTAAAGATTGGTAATGGTTATTATCTTGACGGAGCAATTACAGACAGTATTCCTTACAGAAAGATGCTTGAAATGGGATATGATGAATTGGTGGTTGTACTTACAAAAGAAGATGGCTATGTAAAAAAACCGATATCCCCTCTTATGGCGGATATGTTTTATAAAAGAAAATATCCGAAGCTTGATTATCGCATAAAACACAGACATGAGATGTATAATGATCAAATGTCGGAACTTGAAAAACTGGCAGAAGACGGAAAAATTGACATAATAAGACCGCACAAGGCATTTGGCATAAGCAGAACGGAAAAAGATCCGGAAAAGCTGGAAGCGGTATATCAGACAGGACAGCATGATGCGGATGTTTTTCTGAAAAAGAAAACGGTATAGCACGGTTATCTGCCTGATTTTAATCGGACAAAAGAAGAATTTCTGCAGTACGGAAAGGAAGAAAGATGAACAGAACAAATAGGGAAGCAGTAGTTAAGGGTATGAGAGACGGTATACCGATAGCACTGGGGTATTTTGCAGTTGCTTTTTCACTTGGAATAGCGGCAAGGCGTGCAGGACTTGATCCGCTGCAGGGTTTTATTTCAAGTATACTAAACCATGCATCAGCAGGAGAATATGCAGAGTTTACGGTTATTGAATCAAATTCTCCATATTGGGAAATGGCTCTTATAATATTGATAACTAATGCACGATATGTACTTATGAGCTGTGCTTTAAGTCAGAGAATTTCTGAAAAAACAGGAATGCTTCACAGGGCTTTTATCGGATTTGGAATTACGGATGAGATTTTTGGAGCGGAAATTGCACAGCCGGGATACGTTAATCCGTATTATGCTTATGGATTGATGATTCTTTCAATTCCCTGTTGGGCATCGGGCACGGCAATAGGCATAATTGCCGGGAATATACTCCCACAGGTAATGGTAAACGCACTGAGTGTTGCTCTTTACGGAATGTTTCTGGCGATAATCATACCGCCTGCAAGGCAGAATAAAGTTGTTGCGGGTGTAGTTCTTACAAGTTTTCTCGCAAGTTACATTGCATCGGCTGCTCCGGTAATATCAGGACTTTCAGAGAGTATGAGATGCATTATACTGACAGTTGTAATTTCGGCAATTGCAGCGGTTTTATTTCCGCATTCGGAGGAAGAATAAATGGAACATTATATTTATATATACATATTGGTGGCGGCAGCAGTTTCATCACTTCTCAGAATACTTCCGCTTACATTAATTAAAGGAAAAATCAAAAATAAATTTATCTGTTCCTTTTTGTACTATCTGCCTTATGTAACATTGGCAGTGATGACTTTCCCGGCAATAATTTACGGAACAGAGACAAGGATAATGGGAATTCTGGCACTTGTTACAGGAGTAATTCTTTCCTGGATTGGTGCAAATCTTTTTCAGGTTGCGGTTGCATGCTGCGGAGCGGTTTTGCTTGCAGATATAGTGATGAGACTGCTGTAGAATCAGGATAAATAAGAAAAAAAGCAACCTCGTATAAAAGAGGCTGCCGTTAAAAAGATTAATAGGATTTTAGGTTTTGTTACGAGTGGAAGTGTTAAGCTGTCCGGGAAACATACAGAAAATTCCGTAGAAGCATCCCTTAGAAGGAAAATGAAAAAACAGGGCCCCGTCATGAACAGACGAGGGTCTTTTTTTGTGTGTATCGTGACCGTTTTCTATGTTGCAGTGAACGTCATGGATGCCGCGGGTGGGATAAAAGCCGAACGAACGATCGGGTGCAGATTTTGGCCCCCAGCTGATTCCGAATGCACATACATAAGAATCCCATTCGGCAATTGACGCTTTTGTAAGGTTGATCACTTCACGTCCGAGAATGTTGTTTGGATTGCTTTTTCGGGAAGCGATAAGCATTTCGCTTTCATCAAACCAGTTTTGTTCTTTATATGACAGCTTAAATTCATCATATGACTTAATTGTCCTAAGTCCGATAGGAGCATTGATCATGGTGTCTGTTATGACGGATTCAGGAGTCGTGTCAGTGAAGTCCTCGTAGTAAAACTTCTTGAGAGCGTAGTACATGCAGCGTGGATACTTGTTTGAACATACGTTTATTGCTATGGAATAATCGTATCCGGCGGCAGCGGTTCGTATGAAGATATGATTATCATCCGCAGTGTTATTGTACTCAAACGGATGTCCTTTTAATATTGAATATTTACCCATAAACATCTCCTCCTGTCTGTTATTATATGAAACATGGATTGCCTTTGCAAGTAAAAGAGTGTACAGAAGCAGAAAGAATGGGGATTTATAATGAGTGGATTCAGAGTAAACTATAATTTTCTTTGCTACTTGAATATATGAAAAAATACTGTTAAAATAAATTGGTTTGGATTTAGAACCAGCAAAGAAAAATGCAATATGTAAGGAGACGACAGATGGGCGGATTCATGGGCGTTGCAGCCTCAAAAGACTGCGTTTTTGACTTGTTTTTTGGTGTTGACTATCATTCTCACCTTGGGACAAGAAGAGGAGGAATGGCAGTTTACAATGATGAAACAGGTTTTGAAAGGTCTATTCACAATATTGAAAATGCACCTTTTCGTACCAAGTTTGACAAGGATATTCAAGAGATGAAAGGCAGACTCGGCATAGGCTGTATATCAGACTATGAGCCGCAGCCACTTATTGTGAGATCTCATCACGGCACATATGCAATTACCACGGTAAGTAAAATCAATAATATAGATGAACTTACAGCGGAACTTTTTGAAAGCGGTCATTCTCATTTCCTTGAAATGAGCGGAGGGGATATTAATGCCACTGAACTTATTGCTACTCTGATAAACCAGAAAGAAAATCTTATAGAGGGTATAAGTTATGCTCTTGAGAAGGTTGATGGTTCACTTTCGCTTCTGCTGATGAATTCATCGGGTATATATTGTGCCAGAGATAAGTTCGGAAGAACACCTGTTGTAATCGGTAAAAAACAGGATGCATTCTGTGCAGCTTTTGAATGTTATGCATTTGCAAATCTTGGATATAAAACATATAAAGAACTCGGACCGGGAGAAATCGTGGTCATTACGGATAAAAACTGTATAACACTTAAGCATCCCGGCAATAAAATGAAAATATGTACATTTCTCTGGGTATATTATGGCTATCCTGCAAGTTCATATGAAGGCCTAAGTGTTGAGCAGATGAGATACAATTGTGGTGCAAAGATGGCAAAAAGAGATACGGTTAAGCCGGATATTGTTGCAGGTGTACCGGATTCAGGAATTGCTCATGCAATCGGTTATGCAAATGAGTCAGGAATTCCGTTTTCAAGACCTTTTATAAAATATACACCTACATGGCCAAGATCTTTTATGCCGACGATACAGAGCCAGAGAAATCTTATAGCAAAGATGAAGCTGTTGGCGGTTGAGGATCTTATCAGAGATAAAAAGCTTCTTCTTATTGACGACAGTATTGTAAGAGGAACTCAGCTTAGAGAGACGACGGAGTATCTTTTTGCAAGTGGAGCAAAGGAAGTTCACATAAGACCGGCATGTCCTCCGTTGGTTTACGGCTGCAAATATCTTAATTTCTCAAGATCATCATCAGAAATGGATCTTATTACAAGAAGGGTGATTGAGAGACTTGAAAACGGAAATGTTACGGAAGAAGTCCTCAAGGAATATACGAATCCGGATTCTGAGAAGTATGAGAAAATGGTAGATGAAATCTGCAAAGAGCTTCATTTTACTTCTTTAAGATTCAACAGACTTGATGATATGCTTGAAGCCTGTGGCATAGATAAGTCGCAGTTATGTACATACTGTTGGAACGGAGAGGAATAAAAGGCGGCTGACGTGTATTCAGACAGATATTGTACGTGCAGCTGTATGGAGTGTGTATCGGGACACACCGACAAGGACTGAATCTTGACAGAAATATAAAAATTTAATAAACTAAGCTTAGTCCATGAAAAAAGCCGGAATTTTCGGGTTTTGCGGGCATATGGATTAGAAGAATATATATTCATAGGAGGAATTGTAATGAGAAAGCTTAAGATGCTTGCTTTCGGATTTGTGATGGCTGCAACAATGCTCTTCGCAACAGCGTGCGGCGGTCCGGATAATCCTACGGCAGAGGATGTAGAAGATGCAATTGAAGATGAAGGTTATATCGACAAGGATAGAACCGATGAAGATGGAAACAAAATTAAATATGATGTTAAAGTTGACAAGGTTAAACTTAACGATGATAAGGACAAGGCAAAAGTAGACGCAACAGTAAGTTACTCATATGGACCTGTTGAGTATTCACAGGAATATAATCTTACTTTTAAGCTTAAAGATAAAAAGGAAAGTAAGTGGAAATGTAAGGAAGTTGAAAAGGACGGAGATCTGGTTCAGAAGCTTGTAGAGGAAGTTGATGACGAAACAGTGGAAGAAATTCTTGGTGACATAAGCTATAGCCTTAGCGATTCGATCTATGTATACAGCAGTGATGTTACCGGAGTTAAGATTAAGGAACACAATCTTGACGAAGAAGAAATGATTGATACCGTTAAAGTAGAAGTGACAGCAGAAACAGCAATGTGTGAGTATACATTTAATGCAACTGCAGATTTCTCATACTACTATGGCTGGTCATACAGCAACGTAGAAGTAGATTCAGATTATGACTTTGAATATACCGATGAATACAAGTTCACTTATACGGCTGATGAGGTTGCAGAACAGTTAAAGAATTCTTTCAGTGGAGTAAGATGTCTCGGATATACGAGATATTTCTCTGATGGAAAGGTTACAAACTTTGAACTTGAAGATGCTGAACCTGATGGAACAAATTATCTTTACACAGATGTAAGTTTTGATTTCGAGTGTGATGACCTTAAAATGAGCGTAACGGCAACTCTCGAGTATTACTATTATCAGTCAGATAAAGAGTGGAGCTTATATGACATTGATGATATTGAAAAAGAAGTTGAGTGTGTATACTCCGGAACATGGAAAGGTACAAACGCAGATGGAGAAACACTTACGGTAACTGTTTCAGATGAGTATGACGAGGATGAGGATACATTCCCGGCAACTGTTGAATTTGCAAGCAAAGATAACGGCACATACAGCTGGAATTCAGAACTTGACAGTTACTATGAATCAGGCAGCAAGATGACATTTGATTTCTATTTTGATTCCTGGATTACAAAGCCTGCTGATGGTAATCAGTATGATTATTTTTCAGTAGCATGTGAAGAAGGCAGTACTAAAGATACACTTGAACTCCCTTCATATGTATTTGACGGAAGTCTCACAAGACAGTAAATTTTATAAAGTTGAATGAAACAACCTCCCGTTTTGAAAACATAACGGGAGGTTGTTTTTTCTTAAGAGTATATTTTTGACTAAAGAAGCAGGCGATGAATTGTCTTAAAAAAATAAAAAAATTGTTGGTGAAATGAAAAAATGGTTATATAATGTCAGAGAATTGTTTTTTGTATGATAACATACCAGAATAATGCGTATTCAGACGAAGGTTTTAATAACAGCGCTGAGAGAAAGGAAAATATGACACTTGAGAAGCATATTACGGACACTGTGAAGGAATGGGAAGTAAAAATCGGAACAGATGATTCCGGTATAAAGCTTTATTATCCTAAAAATGCATTGTGCGGTTATCTGTCAATTGATAAGGAAACAGATAATGAAGAAATAAAAAAATGTATTGTGAAAAGACTTAAGGAGAAGGCAGATTATCTTTCGGATTCCGGCATATCTTATGGTAAAGAGAGATTTTGCATTACGGTAAGCGGGAAAGCCTGCAGATACATTGAAAAAAATGTGGAAACACCGGCTTTTTTAAATGATTTTCTGGCTGCCGTAAAATCCGGAAAAATGGATGAGGTGAGGAAGGTTTTTGAAAATTACGCTTCAGAATACGGAGATGTTACGGTTGAAGAGGAAGAAGAAAATGGAATGGGACATCGTTTTTCTTTTGAAAAAGGCGAAAAGGATCCATATGTATATTGCGTAGAAGATGATGGATTCAGAATAACATATCACAGATTTGAAAGAGGCGATTACGAACATCTTGGTGAGTAATCGGGGAAATATATTTAATATAAAGGAGGAAAGCCGGCATACAGACCGGCTGAAAAAAAGATGAAGAGAATATTAACAATTCAGGACATTTCATGCGTAGGAAAGTGTTCCATTACGGTGGCACTTCCGGTGATTTCTGCAATGGGTGTGGAAACTGCAATTATTCCGACAGCGGTACTTTCAACACATACAATGTTTAAGAATTTCACATGTAAGGATCTTGAAGACCAGATTAATCCGATTACGGATCACTGGTTAGATGAAAAAATAGATTTTGATGCAATTTACACAGGATACATTGCAACGGCAGATCAGCTTGAAATTGTTGCCGGTGTTTTTGATAAGTTTAAAACTGATAAGAATGTTATTATTGTTGACCCGGTAATGGCAGATAATGGAAAACTTTATCCTGCATTTGATGAGAGCTTTGCAGCGAAGATGGCAGAAATTCTTTGTTCAAAGGCCGACATAATTCTTCCGAATATAACGGAAGCATCATTTATGACGGGAATGGAATATAAAGAAGTTTACGATGAAGCATACATAAAAGAAATGCTTGGAAAACTTGCGGACCTTGGTGCAAAGATTTCAATACTTACCGGAGTAGGTTTTAAAGACGGAAAGACAGGAGCATACGGATATGACCGTATAAATGATGAGTATTTTTACTATGAAAATGACAGGATAGATGCAACCTTCCATGGAACCGGAGATATATTTGCAAGTACGTTTACCGGAGCACTTATGAACGGTCTTAACTGGAAGGAGGCTTTGCCGGTATCGGCAGATTATACTGCAAAATGTATTGAAACAACAGTTAAGGATAAGGAAAGCGGATGTTGGTATGGGGTAGAGTTTGAAAAGGAAATACCTTATCTGCTTAAGAGACTCGGCAAATTATAGGCAAAATTTTACAGAATATTGTATAATGCGACAAATTCAGATATAATGAAAATGTCTGTGAAGACAGCAGTGAAAAGATATCAGTTGAAGGGAGATTAGTTATGGGATTAATTAAAGCACTTAAAGGTGCAGGCGGCAGTGTGTTGGGAGATCAGTGGAAGGAGTTTTTTTACTGTGAGGCGTTAGGAGACAACATTCTTATGACAAAGGGTAAGAAAGTTATTTCCGCTAAATCATCAAATACAAAAGCAAGTGACAATATAATTACGAATGGTTCAGGGATTGCGGTTGCTGACGGTCAGTGTATGATAATTGTTGAGCAGGGCAAGGTGGTTGAAGTTTGTGCTGAACCGGGAGAATTTACATATGACACTTCAACGGAACCTTCTGTTTTTTCAGGAAGTCTCGGAGACAGCATCATATCAACATTTAAAACCATAGGCAAGAGATTTACATATGGTGGAGACACTGCAAAGGATCAGCGAATTTACTATTTCAATACGAAAGAACTCATGGATAACAAGTTTGGTACGAGTAATCCTATTCCTTTCAGAATTGTTGATTCGAAGATAAACCTTGATATTGATGTGGCAGTAAGATGTTCGGGGGTTTATTCATATAAAATTGAAAATCCATTGCTCTTTTATACCAATGTCTGCGGAAATGTAACGGATGATTTCAGAAGAGAACAGATAGATAAGCAGTTAAAGACAGAATTTATAAGTGCTCTTCAGCCTGCAATGGCAAAACTTTCAGCAAAAGAAATCAGACCAAACCAGCTTGTTGCAGACAGTGCGGCTCTTGAAGAAGCAATGATGGAAGAACTCTCCAAAAAATGGGGAGAACTCAGAGGTTTAAAGGTTGTAAGCGTAGCCCTCGGAACACTTACACTTCCGGAAGAAGATGCAGAATTAATTAAACAGGCTCAGCGTACTGCAATGCTTAAAGATGCAAGTATGGCGGGTGCTACATTAGTAGAGGCTCAAGCAGAAGCAATGAAGACTGCAGCCGGAAATAAGGCGGGTGCAATGACCGGATTTATGGGAATGGGAATGGCAATGAATTCGACAAACGGTATGAATGCACAGAGTCTTTATGCAATGGGTCAGGAACAGGAAGCTAAGAAGACCGCAGAACGTGAAGCAGGAAAAAAGGCGGGCGAATGGAAATGTTCCTGCGGAGCTGTTTCTACAGGAAAATTCTGCACTGAATGCGGAGCAAAGAAGCCTGAAAAAAAGAAGGAAGAAGGCGAATGGAAATGTTCCTGCGGAGCAATGGCAGTCGGTAACTTCTGTCAGGAGTGCGGAGCAAAAAAACCGGAGCAGCCACAGGGTTGGATTTGTACATGCGGAGCTGTAAATAAGGGGAAATTCTGTCCGGAATGTGGTGCCAGGAAACCTGCGGCAGAACCGCTTTATAAGTGTGATAAATGCGGATGGGAACCCGCAGATCCAAAGAATCCGCCAAAATTCTGCCCTGAATGCGGAGATGTTTTCGATGACGGAGATGTTATTAATTAAACTTGTTTAACAAAACGAACTTTTTTGAATCGGAGGCATATGCCTCCGATTCTGTTAAATATGGCATATGAAAGGCGGAAACATATGGATTTACAGGAATATAAATGTCCGTGCTGCGGAGGTGCAGTTGAGTTCAATACATCGGTTCAAAAAGTAAAGTGTCCTTACTGCGACAGCGAATTTGAAATGGATTATTTCATGAATCATGATAGTGAACCTGAAAATGAAAAAGAGGAAGATGTTGTCTGGGAAAGTAATGAAGCCAATGAATGGCAGGACGGTGAAACTGACGGACTCAGAACATATATTTGCAAATCCTGCGGAGGCGAAATTGTAGGAGACGAAAGCATGGCGGCTACTTCATGCCCTTATTGTGACAATCCGATAGTTCTGAAGGGACAGTTCTCAGGCGACTTGAAGCCGGATTATGTGATACCGTTCAAATATGATAAGGAGGCGGCTAAGTCGGCACTCAGAAAGCATTATCAGGGAAAAAGGCTACTGCCTAAGGCTTTTAAGGATGAGAACCGTTTGGACGAAATAAAGGGAATTTATGTTCCGTTCTGGCTGTTTGATGCTGATACGGATGCCCATATTAAATATGAGGGATGTAAGGTAAGACATTGGAGTGACAGCCGTTACGATTATACTGAAAAATCCTATTATAAAATAATACGTTCGGGAAGAGTGGGATTTCAGAGAGTTCCGGTGGATGGTTCGAGCAAAATGCCGGATGAACTTATGGAATCAATAGAGCCTTTTGATTTTTCATCAGCAGAAACGTTTCAGACAGCATATCTTGCAGGTTATCTTGCGGATCGGTATGATGTTGAGAAGGATAAATGCTCAGAAAGAGCGAATGAAAGAATAAAGCAGAGTACAATTGATAAGTTCAGGGAGACGGTTACAGGTTATTCTTCAGTAGAAACAACATCAAGCAATGTGAAGTTTAAAAACGGTAAATGTCAGTATGTGCTTTATCCGGTTTGGCTTTTGACAACAAAATGGAACGGAAAAAATTATACGTTTGCGATGAACGGGCAAACCGGGAAATTTGTCGGAAATCTTCCGGTTGATAAAACCGAGTGTCTGAAGCTGTCGACACTTATTTTCTTAGGAGTGTCGGCGGCAGCACTTATTTTCCAGCTTATTTTATTATAGAACCGGTCAGGAGGTATTTATGAAAAATGCATTATTTATTTTTACATTATGTCTCACAATGATGTGTTCACCGGGGGCTTCTGCGGAAAATACCGACCGGGAATGTGAAAAATATACGGCAGTTGTCTTCTCATATGAGGAGGCAGATTCAATTGAAACAGAGAATGTATATAAAACTGATAAGGTTAGTGTTCATTCCGACACAGACTTTGACATAGAATCTGAAAATGAGGAAGAATTCAGCACTACAGAAGTTGTAAAACTTGAGGCGGAAACGTTTTCATTTGGAATTCTGATAAGGTCAATAGGTATAGGAGTAGTGGCGGCGGTCGTTATTGTAGGCGCAATGGCAGCACAACACAAGTCTGTATCAAAAAAGTACGGAGCAGCGGAGTATGTAAAAAAAGACAGCTTTGTAGTGACAGAAAATAAAGATATATTTCTCTACAAGAATGTTATTAAATCAGAGAGACCAAAACAAAAGAAATAGAGAGAATCCGCCATGCAGTGTTTTGGCAGGTGCTTTATTCTTCAAAGACCGGAATGTCAGGATGAAAGAGTAAAAAGTATGAGAAAAATAAGCCGATTTTTACTCTGAACATGCAATCTGCATATTTGTATGAAAATATGTCAGTTTTATAGATAAAATCAAAAAAATATCAATAATTTGTATTTTGGGTTGTGATTTTTTAAAGAGAATGATACTATTAAAGAAGATTATTGAGCGAATTTGGTAAAGTGCTTTTGTAACAGTTTGTTTGAGTGTGAAAAGCAAAAGAAGGGGATAAAAGAAAACCCTGCAGAAGGATTATTTATAAAACGAAAACAATCAGAAGAGAGAAAGTGTGATTGCGATGATGGATAAACGGGTTATTTTAATTGTTGATGATGCAGAAATGAACCGAAAAATGCTTAATGAAGTATTGGGGAAAACCTACAGTATCATTAATGCATCAAACGGAAAAGAAGCTCTTGAAATTCTGGATGAGAGAAGTGATGAGGTTGATCTTGTGCTTCTTGATCTTGTGATGCCCGAAATGGATGGACTGACGCTGCTTTCTCTTATCAAGGAAAGAAATTACGGTAAAGAAATTCCTATTATCATTCTTTCGTCGGATCAGGAACCGGAAGATATAGAATGTGGATTTGATCTTGGTATTGTGGATTACTATACGTATCCCTGTAATACAAGGATACTTCAGAACAGAATAAAGAATTTTTTTGAACTTCAGAAAGTAAGGTACGAAGAACTCTGTGCTATCAAATCGATGGCAGCTGTTGGAGCGGAAAAAGCCGTAAGCATGGTTGTAGACATTGAAAATGACAGAGTTGTGCAGGTGTTTAATGAGAAGAATAACATCCTTGGTTATGAGATACTTGACAGTTATTCGGATTTGTACGCAAAGATTGTAAATGGATGTCCTACGATAAGTGCTCAGGAACGATGCAGAAAAATTCTTTCGCCGGACAGTCTCAAGAGCATGTGTAATGAAAAAAAGAACTTTGCAGAGATGCAGTTCGGATATATTCCGGGAAATGCGGAGCGGATTCTCTTAAAAGTTGTAGTAAATGTTAATGAAAAAACCGGTAAGGGAAGAAGGTATGTAGAATTAGCATTTTCAGACTTTACAGAGAAGTATGTACAGGAACTTCTTCCTAAGCTCTTATATGAAAACGAGTATAAATTTATCGGAATTATTGATCTTGCACAGTCAACGATAATGATGAAGAAAATAACCTTCAATAAGGACAGTAAGGTTTTTCGTGAAAATAAGGTTACCGATTATAATATAGTGAATCAGGAAATGCTTCATAAGCATGTAGCACCTTTTGAAAGAACTAAGTTCGTACAGGCGGTATCAATAAGAAATATAGAAAATCAGGTAATGCAGAGGGGCAGTTATGATTTTACGATAACAATTCTTGATTCTGACAGAAACCAGCATCTGATTAAATTCCGATACACGATATTTGACAGATCACTTAATATAGTTCTTATTACGGGTGAAGATGTTACGGATATTTCAGAACAGGATATGCTTACTGACGGACTTAACCGACGAGGTTTTATCAGAAATGCAATGCGGATTTTAAGGGACAGCAGTTCTGACGAGAAATTTGATATTTATTATTTTGACATAAAGAGCTTTAAGGCGGTAAATGAATTGTTCGGTATAAAGGGTGGTGACAGTGCAATTAAGTATGTAATGGGCTGTATCAGAAATTCCGAACTAGAGCCGCTTATTACGGCAAGATCCAGTTCGGATCATTTTATAGCACTTATAAGACGTGATAAATCCACGGCAGAAAACATACGAAGTGTATGTTCTGAGAGATTTGAGCGGGATGGAAAGACTGTGACAATTTATCAGCGATGCGGAATCTACAGGATAGATGATTATTCAGTAGGAGTAAGTACGATGATAGATCGTGCCAAACTGGCGGTTTCATATGTAACAAATGAATATGCCAAACCGTATGAATTCTATGATGATACAATGGTAGAAAAGTATGTGGATAAGAATGAAGTGCTGGGACTTTTGTCGGATGCATTGAAGAATGAGGAGTTTGTTCCGTACTATCAGCCTATATACAACACTAAAACGAGAAAGATTGTATCAGCAGAAGCACTTGTAAGATGGAAACATCCGACAAGGGGAATCCTTACGCCGGGTCTTTTTATACCGGGGTTAGAGGAAAATGGTCATGTTTCCCAGCTTGATATGTACATACTCAGAAAGGCAAGAGAAGATATTGAGAAACGTGCCATTGAAGGAAAAAGGATAGTTCCCGTATCAGTAAACCTTTCCAGAATGGATTTCTATGATGAAGAAATGATGGAAAACATTATTGAGGACATGAAGAACGTGGGAACGATGAAGGAATTATGCCGTTTTGAAATCACCGAATCTTCGTATGTTTCCATTGCGGAAACAAACAAAAACACTTTGAGTGCCATAAAGGAGCTTGGTGCAAAACTGCTTATTGATGACTTTGGAACGGGGTATTCGTCAATAAATACGATTACGGAATATGATTTTGACATAATCAAACTTGATATCGGATTTGTAAGAAAAATAGGACAGAATAGGAAAACGGAAAGTATAATATGTTCATTAATAGATATGGCTCACAATATGGGTGCAGAGGTTATTGCCGAAGGAACGGAAACAGAAGAACAGGTTAATTTTCTTACGGAACACGGATGTGATTATCTGCAGGGATATTATTTTTCAAGACCTGTATCATTTGAAGAATTTTCCAGAATGCTTGATGCTGAAGCTTAAAAAAATACCGCACATATGTGCGGTATTTTTTTTCTTACTCAGTTCTTTCATCTCCCCAGAAGAAGAGTGCCACTGTACCCGGACCTGTATGGCTTCCGATTGTGGCTCCTATGTCATTTATTTCAACTTTTCCTTTCAGTTTCGGATAATGTTCCTCAATGAGAGTGGCAAGAGCTTTTGCATCATCAATGCATTCAGACTGGCTGATATAAACTTTTTCATTGTAATCATCTCTATCCTGAGCATACTGAAGCATTTTTTCAAAGGTTCTTTTGATTACACGCTTTTTGGATTGAACTTTCTCTCTTGGGATAAGTTTTCCCTCGTTGCTCACATTAAGGAGCGGACAAATTTTAAGAACCTGACCTACAAGACCGGCAGTCTTTGTAACCCTTCCGCCTCGGATATAGAATGTAAGGTCGGTTGAGAAGAACCAGTGATGAAGTTTTAAACGATTATTCAGTACCCATTCATGAACTTCATCTATATTTTTGCCTTCGTCCCTGAGGTCGGCAGCCTTATCCATAAGCAGACCATAGCCGCTGGATGCTGCGAATGAATCTACAATATAAATTTTTCTTTCAGGGTAAGCTTCTCTGAGTTCATCGGCAGCTATAACGGCAGCAGTGTATGTGCCGGAAATTCCAGATGAAAGTGTCAGGTGAAGGATATCGGAACCTTCTTTAAGAAACGGTTCGAAAAATTCCTTATATTCACCGACGCTCACCATTGAAGTTTTTGTAGAAGCACCGTTTATCATTTCTTTATAAAGACGGTCAGGCGGAACTGATTCGCCAAGATCGTCAAAATAGTCTTTGCCGTCAAGCTCAAAATGGAAACATACATATTTTATGTCTCTTGCTTTGAAATGTTCTTTTGATATGTCTGCTGTTGAACAGCAGGAAAGAGTGAAAGTGCTCATTTTTACCTCCCACGGTTATCATATATTATGAAAACTCTTTGCTTATTTCGTTCTAAAACTGATTATATGTGGTTTTAAAAACTATGTCAATCGCTTTTTTTATATACAGGTGCTGCTTGAGAAGTTTTGCATTCTGAAATTTATTAATTTTTTGTGTAAATGACTGCTGCGGTTGACAAATTTGCTTCAGGTGATTAATATATAGGTGTGAAAATGGGTTGGGGGAAGTTCGCCCGTTTTTAGAGATAAAAAGAAAAGTTTATCTGACAGAAATCAAAACCGTATGTTTTTGGAGGTAATTCGGTAAATGAAAAATTCAGATAGAAAAATTGAGCAGGCAGTAAGGAATGGCAGAATCAGAAGATTTGTGCTGGGAATATCGGTATTCCTGTCATTGGTTGCGGTTGTGTTTGTGACCAAAGGACTTATTAAACCGGCTGTCAGTCTTGAAGATGCAGGAGGAGTTACGTGTCCGTATACTAAACCGGGAGATGACTGGTATCATTTCGTTCCTGACATTACAAATGTAAACGTGGAGCAGTCAAAGGATGAAAACGGAAATATTGTCGGTGATATTGACGGAGACGGCAGTATAAATGTTAAATTCGAAATGTATTTCTCGTTGTATGATGAAATGTTGAAGAAAAGTAACTACATATACTATGATCTTAATGAAGATGTAGGCGGTAATGCCTTGATTAATGTAAAAACAGGCGGTTATCCTGACGCAGATACTCTTGGAAATGTTGTATACGGAGGAAAGGTTGTAGGTACATACAGAGTTGAAGATAATGGCCTTGTTGTAATCAGGTTTAATGATGAGTTCAGGGAAAGCGTGCTGAGTGTAAGCAAGGACAATAAAAAGACCGCGTTCCTTTCATTTTCGGCAGATGTCAGCAAGAAAAACGAAGATGACAAAGATGATATTAATTTTGATTTTAATACGGAGGATAAAACTGAAGGGGAGATTACTGTCTCCGGCTACAAATATGGACCGATGTCAGTTGAAAAAACCGGCAGTGTTAATGAAGATGGTTCAATTGCATGGACGGTAAAGCTTCAGAATCCTAAAAAATCGAACCTGAAGGATCTGACTCTTGATGATAAGATGTTCAAGGATGCAAAGAACATTACATGTTCCTTGGATGATGGAGAGTGGAGCTATGATGCAGACAGCAAAAAACTTACATTGGGAGATACGGAAGCTGAGGAAGTGACAATTACCTACGTTACCTATCCGACAGTGGAGGAACTGATTAACGGGTCTACTTACAACAACGAGGTTAGTCTTCGTGATCCTGACGAAACTACCGTAAAAACGGAAAAAGAATCAGTGAGAATGGACTCACAGATAAATATTTCAAAAAATGCACAGATAGAATACGGAGTTCAGACAGACAGTGATACTGATAAAATCACCTGGACGATTACCATAGACAATCCGACAGGTGCAGATTTCAATCAGTTCATATTAAAGGACAGTGCTTTTAAAGGACTTGATGCAGGTTCTATTAAAATAAATGGCGTGGATGGCGAGACTAAAACCGAAATTACGGGATTTGAAGTCATTCAAGTAGAAAATAACTGGGAACAGCCGTATATTAAGTTTCCTGAGGGAACTGAAAATAAAAAAATAGAAATTACTTATATAACGACACCTAATCGTGCCGATGCGTCGGATGATGGGTATAAAAACACGGCAACAATTTCGACACCGGAGAATACTGCATGGAAAAACAGTGAGAAAACAGTAGAACGTAATCAGTTCTCTCTTGAAAAGGGCGGTTATGCAGATAACGGCAGCGGCAAGATAAGATGGACGATTAAACTTACGGATAATGTCTCGGATGACGGTATAGGACTTGATGGATTTGTTATCACGGACAAGGGATTGTGTAAGGCAATTAAGGACGGAAAGTATGATGTGTCCATGACGAACGGGGTGACTTATACTGCTCAGGATGACGGAACGATAAAGCTCACTGTGGATGAAAGTGTGCTCATACCGGATTGGCAGGGAAAACGGTCAATTGACATTGTCTATTATACTGATGCCGATGATGAAGAGCTTTCAACGAAAAATGCTGATGGAACATATACAACAGTAAATGAGGTAAGTGCAGAAAAAGATAAAATATCATTGGAAGCTGACAAGACAATAACGTATGAAAAACAAAAATCTGCAAGAAAAGATCTTGGAACTACAAAGCTTTCGGATGATAAGACAAAACTTATTGTACCATGGACGATTAATTTATATGGTGACAAGGACGTTTTTGAAGACAGCTTTGCCATTAGCGATTCAATGACATCCGAAATTAAGGGTGGGGATAAGCTTGAATTCAGTATAAAAGCCGATTCCGTAAAGGTAGATGTGGTACCGATTAGCGGAAGCAGCAGTTCATTGGTAAAGGACACTGATTACACCTTGACAATGGATGAAGAAGGCAAAGGATTTGAAATAAAACTTGTGGATCCGGATAAAACCAAGTTTTCTGAAATAAAGGAAATCAGGGTAAGTTATGAATCGGAAATATCTCTTGATGGAACGAGTACCGGAGATAAGGTAGTATTCAAGAATACCGTAAGTGCGGATGACGATGATAAATTTAAAGCAGAAAAAGAAGGCACTTACGATGTTGTAAGAGATGTTAAGCTTGAAAAGACAACTGTTTATGAAAGCCCTATAAATGCGGATAAGCTTGAAACACAGAGGGTAGAAATTAATGGCAAACTTACGGACTGCTATATTTTCAGATGGAAGATAACTCTAAATGAAAACGGTGAGTACAATAATCAGGAAATAGATATATCTGATAAGCTGCCGGAGGGATTCAGGCTTCTCGAAACAAGTGACGATTTATACTATACGAACGCTGATGGAACACGGAAACTTACATATTCAGACATGTTCGGAAAAAATGATTATCGTGGAAGATACGAAACGAGCATTGACGGAGATACGCAAAATGTGAAGTTTATTCTTTACAGTAGTTTCGTAGGGAGTGAAAGAATTATTATTGAGTATGCTGCTTATATTCCTATAAAAACACTTGACGGCAAGTTGGAAAGCGGCAGTCTTGATATAAGCAATGAGGCTAAAGACGTAAACGATACTGATACTACTTCAAAGGTGACTACTACGGTAGAACCGGGAACTCCTAAGTATTTCCTTCCGGATGACACTTTAAACAAATCTGCAAATCAGACAGTCGGCGGATACATAGAATATACGGTTGAATTCAATCCGATGGGGCTTGATCTGGTAGACGGAAAAGATATTGTTACCCTTACTGATATGCTTAAATTCGGTTCCTATTACTATAAGGTAAATGACAATGGCGAAAAGGGCTATTTGGTCAACGCAAGTCCGGCGGACCTTATCAATATGTCGATTCAGAGCATAAAGTTTGAGAAGGTTGACAGTGAAGGCAATGCAACGGCTCTTGTTCCTACTCCATCATACACGTTCACAAGTAATCCGGAAAAGGTTACAACTACTGAAGTAACAATGAGTCCGGCAACAGATAGTGAACATGATAACTGGAAGTGGAAATATGATGGATTTTCGATTCCGGGAGTGAAAAATGGTGATGAATTTACTGTAACGCTGTCAGGCGGAGATGTGGATGCAGTAATAAGTGAGGTTGCAGTATTTTATATAAATCAATGGACTAATAAAAAATATTTGACAATTGTCTCACAGCCTAAGAAGGATAGTGAGGGAAATTGGGTATGTTCATTTATAGCCGAATCTGATGAAACGGTTACTGGCGATGTATATGTGTTGTTTAAAAAGTCAGACTGGCTTCCGGATTATACAATTGCAACATCAGCAAAAGCTGAGATAACACATTATGAAAAGCTTGGTGATGCGGAACTTAAAATGGATGTGCCTGACAGTACACACCTGAGAATCACATATGTTTATCAGGCATCATCAGATGAAATCTATTCAATGCCGGTAACAAACATTGTTTCGGCAGATACACAGTACGGACAGGCATTTGACAGTAATAGTTCGGATTTCGTTGCACATGATACATCGGAAGCAAAGGTATTGCTTGAACTTACAATCGGTAAGGTAGATGCAACTGATACGGGAACAAAGCTCAAGGCGGGATTTGTTCTTTCAAAGTATGAGCCGACAACAAAGAAATGGGTATATGCAACAGAGCTTCAAAAAAATGAAGCAGGTCACAGTGTGGTTAAGACATGGTCAGATACAAAGCCAACGGAGAGTCTTTTCTATACAACAGTGCAGGGAGCTGAGTTTATACTCAAGTTAGACTCGGATACACTTTACTACTTGGAAGAAGTTGATTTTCCGGAAGGTTATGACACGACTTACAGTGATAATAAGTATTTTGTATATGATACTGATTTATCAAAATTCATTTCTTCATTGAACAGTAAATATTTTACTGATGCTGAAGGTAACGATGTGCATACATCGAAGATTACTTCCTTATTAGTAGGAAACACTCTCAATATAAAAAACCGCAAAAAGGTTTCGATTAACATTGAGAAAATCTGGTCAGACGGAAATGATAAGCACGATGGGCAAACAATCGAATTTGGTCTTTATCGTTCATTAACGAGTTCTGATTCAGGAGATGTTCCTGCGGGTGCAGAGTTAATGGAAAAAATCTCTATGGGTGGTACGGATGGTAAATGGACATATTCATGGGATAACCTTGACAGTGTTGACGCATACGGAAGAAAGTACTATTACTACGTTAAGGAATTAACAGATGTTGAGGGCTTTACACCAATATATGATAATAATGGTGTGTCAGGTTCAGGCGGTAAGATTACGGTTATCAATTCAAAAGGCATCTTTATAAATAAGGTATGGCTTGACAGAAACGGTAATGAACTTAAAAACCCACCAAGTGACATTTCGATAACGCTTTATTCTTCAACAATAAAGAGTGCTACACTTCCGGATTCAAATAATCTTACAAAGATTAATGATTACAAACTTAGTGCAGCAGACGGTTGGACTCTTCAGATAGAGGGACTTTCTCTTAAAGATGAAGACGGAAAAGAATTGTATTACTATGTGGTTGAGGATGCGGTTGATGGTTTTGTTTCATCGATTTCCGGAAATGGTTCGGGAATGAATGGTAACATAACATTAACCAATACGCTCGACAAACTTGACACTGTGGAACTTCCTGAAACCGGAGGAAACGGCGGTATGTATGCGGTGATTGCAGGATTTGCCGTTATGGCATTGGCAGGAGCGGTACTCGGTATCAGAAAAAAAGCATCAAAAATATAACTTAGTCAGGCGGTGGAGACGGACGGCTCATGTCCGTGACATCGTCTGCCGGTTGGTGATTTATGACGGAAAAAGAGTTAAAAAAACTCAGTAAATCTGAACTTCTGGAAATACTGCTTCTTCTTCGGCGTGAGCTTGACGAGCTGAGAGATGAAAATATTGAACTCAGAGCAAAGCTTGCAGAAGAAAAAAATGGGACAGGCAGTGAAATACTCAGATTGCTGAAGGAAACAAACAGTAAGGTTGATGCCTTCTGCGGATGGCTTCTTAAGGATGATGGTTCCGGTGAGCAGAAACCTTCACCGAAGTCATAGAAGGAGAAAGTTTTGTATGCAAAAGGACAACCTGCCTACGACAGAACAGTTGGAAAATGTCGTTAGAAAAAGAAAGTATAGAAGTGATTACATAAGAATTTTTAAAAGCACGGTTTCTTCTCTGATTGTAGTCTCTGCAATAGCAGTGTTGATAGCAACTCTGGTACTTCCGGTTTTAAGAGTTACGGGAAACAGTATGAATCCTACTATGGAAAATGACCAGCTTGTAATCTGCAGGAGACAGGGAACGTTTGAAAGCGGAGATATAATAGCTTTTTATCATAACAACAAAATTCTTTTGAAAAGAGTTATAGCGGTGTCTGGAGATACTGTAAATATAGATTCAGACGGAAATATTTATGTAAACGGTGAACTGCTTGAAGAAAATTATGTGATCAATAAAGCAAAAGGGGATTGTGACATAGAATTTCCTTATGAGGTTCCGGCAGACCGGTATTTTGTAATGGGTGACAATAGAGCAACTTCGGTTGATAGCCGAACGGATGAAATTGGCTGTATTGCAGAGGAAAATGTAATCGGAACCGTAATTTTAAGATTGTGGCCTCTTAGTGAATTTGGAAAATTGCCACGTTAAAAAAGAAGCTTAATTTGTGAAAACAATTAAGATATATTATCGGCACAGCCGAAAAGAAAAGGAGAACATTATGAAACGAATCAGAAAAATTGCAAGCGTTTTACTCACGGTAGCAATGCTTGCGGCAATGGTTTGTCAGACAGCTTTTGCTGACGAAACAAAGTACACAATCAGTGTTGCAGAAGGTGACGATCATTCTTATGAAGTGTACCAGATTTTCACAGGTACGGCATCTGTTGAAGGCTCAATAATAAAGCTCGCTGATGTTAAGTGGGGAAAAAATGCTAAGCTTGGTGAAAGCGTAAACGTAGGAGATACAGTAGGCGACGCCGTTGTAAATGCTCTTACCGCTGTAAATAACAGTTCTGATAAAGAAAAGCTTGAAGTAATTTTAAATTATGTGAATTTAGAAAGCGATGCAGCCGGAACAGTAACATCCGCAAGCTCACTTGAAGTAGAGAGCGGCTACTATCTTATCAAGGATTTAGGAAAAGCTAATAACACAGAGAGTTATTCACTTTATGTTGTTGAAGTAGTGGCAGATAACATAACTATTAAAGCTAAAAAGGATCAGCCTGAATTAACAAAAAGTGTTAAGGATGTAAATGACACAAATGGTAATACCTCAGAATGGCAGGATTCTGCAGATTATGATATCGGAGATGACGTACCATTCCTTCTTAAAACAGCATTGCCTGAAAACTTTGCTGATTATGATAAGTATGAATTAGTATTTCATGATACTCTTTCAAAAGGACTTACATTTAACAACGATGTAAAGGTTTATGTTGATGGTACAGTTATTGATTCATCAAAGTATACTGTTGAAACATCAACCAGTGATGATTGTTCATTCCATGTAACAATAACAGATTTAAAGGCTGTAGAAAATGCAGCAGCAGACAAGAGTGTAATCGTAGAATATACAGCTAAGCTTAATGAAAATGCTGTTATAGGGGCAGAGGGAAACCCTAACAAGGCTCAGCTTGAGTATTCAAATAACCCTAATAACACAAATGATACAGGTAAAACAGTAGAAGATTCAGCCATCGTATTTACATATGAGTATATCGTAAACAAGGTTGATGAGAATAAGAATCCTCTTTCCGGAGCAGAATTTACTCTTTATAAGAAGGTGGGAGGTGTAGAAACTCCACTTAAGGCATTTACTGTTTCAGGCTCTAAGAATGATACGTTTACATTAACAGGTCTTGATGACGGAGACTATATTCTTAAAGAGACAAAGGCTCCTACAGGATATAACAAGATTGCTGATATTGAGTTTACAATAACAGCAGATCACAGCGATGAAAAGCTTAATTCTTTAACAGTAAACAATGAAAACTTTACTGCTGATACAGCAAAAGGTCAGATTACAGCTCAGATTATGAACAAATCAGGTTCTTCACTTCCTACAACAGGTGGAATCGGTACAACAATTCTCTATGTAGTCGGCGGAATCCTTATTGTTGCAGCAGGAGTTGCTCTTATAACAAAGAAGAGAGTTCAGAACGAAAAATAATAAAAGCGGATTAACTAATCCGTATAACTAAACCAATATGTTGCCGGCAGTAAAACTGCCGGCAGGATATATGGGAGGCAGGCAGTTTGAAAAAAAGCAGTATTTCAACAGTATTATTAGTTCTTATATTAATAGCAGGAATAGGCATAACAATTTATCCCGCATTTAGTAACTGGTGGAATACAAAAAGCCAGTCGGAGGCGATAGCATCATACCGGGAAAGTGTTGAGGCACTTGATGATGACCGGTATGAAATGCTGATTGAAGAGGCAGAGAAGTATAATAAAGAGTTGGCAGAGCTGAATTTTCCGATGATTGAATATAAACAGCTCGAGAATTATTACGAAATTCTTGATATTACGGGAAGCGGGATAATGGGATATGTAACAATACCCCAGATAGGAATTTCATTACCTGTTTATCATGGAACCAGCGAAGAAGTGCTTAATGTGGCAATCGGTCACTTGCAGGGAACGTCACTTCCGGTCGGAGGTGAGGGAACACATGCGGTTGTGATGGCACACAGAGGTTTGCCGTCAGCAAAGCTTTTCAGTGATCTTGATAAGCTTGTTACCGGTGATATTTTTACGATAACGGTATTGAATGAAACATATACCTATCAGATTGACATGATTTCGGTTGTAGAACCGGATGATACGGAAAAGTTGGAAATAGTAAGTGGTGAGGATTATGTGACTCTGGTTACATGTACGCCATATGGTATAAATTCTCACAGGTTATTGGTTCGAGGGAAGAGAATAGAAAATATTGAAGCGGCTACGATGTCGAATATTGTTTCTGCGGATGCAACACAGGTTGATCCGATGATTGTGGTACCTTGTATAGCAGGTCCGCTTGTAATAATTTTGATTATAGTATGGCTGTTTGGCGGAAAAACGAAAAAGCCGTCAAAAGAAGCTGTTTTGAATAAAATATTGAAGGCAGATGAGGAGGATAGTGATGAAAATAAAAAAGATTGCTAAAGTGATCATACTTACATGTATGGTCGTGTTGGCGGCAGGATATGCATTTGCCGAAAGTGAAAATAATACAAAAGATACTGGAGACATAAGCGTTATTTGCAAAAATGTTGATGGTACTAAAACAATAGAGGGCATGGAAATAGACATGTATTATGTCGGAAGGAGAATGCCGGATGGTAGTTACGAATATAATGAGGAGTTTAAAAACTGCATTGTTCCGGAAGTTGACATGAAGTCGTCGGAACTTTCAGAAATTGCAGAATCTCTTTTAAATGTGATTAAATCGGATAATGCGGAACCATCGGCGTCTGCGATAAGCGGAGCAGACGGAACGGCTGTATTTGAAAATATCCCTGACGGAATATATATCATTTACGGAGATAAATATGAGTATCTGGGTTATGTATATGAGATGTCACCGGTAATTTTTGAAGCAGCAGTGTGGGATGCAGATAATAACACGGCAGATTTAAGTGCATTGGCAAAAATAAGCGAGGATAAGCTTCCTGAAAATCCTGTTATGGCTGAATATTCGGTTAAAAAGCTGTGGTTAAAAGATGAAGGGCTTGAAATAAACAGGAGCAGTTTTGTTGATGTTGAAATTTTTTGCGACGGTAAGTTTTTTGCAAGTGTGCTTTTAAATGAAGAAAACAACTGGCAGTATTCATGGACAGGTGATTCAACGAAAGAGTGGAGCTGCAAGGAAGTTACAGCGGTTGACGGATATAAGGTTTTATATGCTGATGAGGAAAATGTATTCCGGGTGCAGAATGTATACTTTGGAAGTTCCTCATCGGGTGGTGATGAGCCGGGAACGGAAATCACGCCGCCGGCAGATAAACTGCCTCAGACAGGACAGCTCTGGTGGCCTGTGCCGGTTCTTTTGGCAGCCGGAATAATATTTGTGGCAGCAGGCCTTCTGATAAAGAAAACAGAACGGAGAAACAGTATTGAAAAGTAAATCCACGGGAAACGGATTTATTGTGGCAGGGGCGGTGCTGATATTTCTTGCATCAGCCCTTGTTTTATATAATGAAGTTGATAATTACAGGTGTGAAAAAGCTGCAGAAGGAGTTTTGAACGAAGTAGCGGACTATGTAGATTATGAAGCAGCAATAAATGAGATACTTGAAGGAAATAAAGAAAATCCGTCGACAGCTGTCCCTTCGGATACTCTTTTGCCGGAAGAATATGTTGAAAAGACATTTGTTATACAGGATGTTGAATATATAGGAGTTATAAACATTCCGGCAATTGACATAACCCTTCCGGTTACATCAGATTGGGATATGAAGAAAATGAAAAGCGCTGCGTGCAGGTACAGCGGAAGTAAGGGAAATGATGACCTTATTATATGTGCCCATAATTTAAAGGCATTTTTCAGCGGAATAAAGTCGCTTGATACAGATGATATAATCATTTTTGTTGATGCAGAAGGAACGGCATATTCTTACAGAGTTATCCAGATCGATACAATCAGTGCGTATGATACGGAAAAAATGCTTTCAGGTTCAGAGGAATGGGACATTACTTTGTTTACATGTACATACGGAGGAAGTGACCGATATGCGGTAAGAGCGGTTAAAATTTAGACCGGACAGAATTTGAACCTGGTAATCAAAGGGAAAATCGTTTGGATTTCACGTTAAGCAGGCGTTAGAGACAGTATGAATAAAATATAGGAAAATCATAATAGGGGAGGAAAATATGGACATAAAGACAAAGGCAATGGAAATGAAACTGGATGCAGCAGTAATGTCAGCACTCAGCAACAGTCAGAAGAACGAGGCTCTTAAGAAAATTGCAGAGGCGCTTTCTGAGGATAAAGATGAGATTTTTGCCGCCAATGCAATTGATATGGAAAATGCCGAAAAAAACGGAATTGCATCATCGGTGATGAAACGTTTGAAATTCGGAGAGGATAAACTGAGAGACTGCATAAAAGGAATTCATCAGCTGATAAGCCTTCCGGACCCTGTAGGGAGGGTTTTATTAGACAGAAAGCTTGATGGAGATTTGGAACTTATCAGGGTAAGCTGTCCGATAGGTGTAATCGGTATTATTTTTGAGGCAAGGCCGGATGCAATGATTCAGATTTCGTCACTTTGCCTTAAAAGCGGTAATTGTGCAATCCTAAAGGGCGGTAAGGAAACAGCAGCAACCAACAGGGCAATCTTTAATATCATATATAAAGCGGCTGCAGATGCAGGTCTTCCTAAAGGATGTATGTTCCAGGCAGAACAGCATAATGAAATTGATGAACTTCTTGCATGTGATAAATATGTGGATTTGCTTATTCCCAGAGGCTCAAATAAATTTGTAAGTTATATAATGGATAATACAAAGATTCCGGTGATGGGGCATGCAGACGGTATCTGTCATATTTATGCAGATGACGGATGTGATATGGATAAAGCGGTTAAAATTATTGTTGATTCCAAAACTCAATACCCTGCGGCATGTAACGCGGTTGAAACACTTCTGGTAAACCGAAACATTGCAAGTGAGTTTCTGCCAAAACTTAATGAGGTATTAAAGAGTGCGGGAGTTAAGGTAAGAGGAGATAAGGAAGCTGCAGAAATTATCGGATGTGAAGAAATGAATGAAGATGATTTTGCTACAGAGTATCTGGATTTATGTATGTCGGTAAAATTGGTTGAGGACGTGAAGGAAGCGTGTGTACATATTAATACATTCGGTTCACATCATACGGATGCCATAATATCAGAGAATATGGAACATGTTGCTTACTTTATGCAGATGACGGATTCAGCAGGAGTATATCACAATTGTTCAACCAGATTTGCAGACGGATTCAGGTATGGTTTCGGTGCAGAAGTAGGTATAAGTACCGGAAAGATTCATGCAAGGGGACCGGTCGGACTTGAAGGGCTTGTAACATACAAATATAAGTTGTTTGGAAATGGAAATATTGTAGGTGATTACGCATCAGGGGTCAGAGAGTTTCATTTTGAGGATGTGATTACGGATTAAAACAAAATAAAAGGTGTAATCTTTTTAATGAAAATGTATCATGACAGAATTGTCTGATGGATACATATCAGAATAAAGATTACACCTTATTTTATTTTACGAAAGAGATGAACATTAGCAGGGCAAAAATTTCAGCGCTTTTTATTTCTCAGCGCTCAATAAGATAGAATGCCGCAAAGAACGGCGGAAGTATGAATGAAGAAGAGCCATCGGAAGTGCGGTTTTGGTTTACCTCGACTGATGAAAAGTCATCGTCATTTGAAAAAAGAAGTTTGAGACTGCAATCTCCGATACCGCAATCATATTCCTTTGTATAGCAGGAAAAGTTGAAAATGGCGAGAATGGATTCATTATCTGAATTTCTTATAAAAGAGTAGATGTTCTGGGAAACCAGATTGCAGTCGATCCAGTTAAATCCGTCCTGACGGTAATCCCATGCAGAGAGTGCAGGATGTGCCAGATAAAGATTGTTTAAATTCGCCATAAAACGGCTGAATTCGTCATGAATCGGATATTTTAATATATCCCAATCCTGCTCCCTTTTTTCATCCCACTCACGGAGCTGACCTATTTCATTTCCCATAAAATTAAGTTTCTTTCCGGGATGTGCATACATAAACATGTAAAAAGCTTTTGCTTGTCTGAATTTTCCCTCGTACAAATCACTCATCTTCTGCAAAATGGTTGCTTTTCCGTGAACAACCTCATCATGTGAAAGCGGAAGAATATATTTTTCATTGTAGTAATACATCATGGAAAAAGTAAGCTTGTGATAACAGTTGCTTCTGTAATCAGGTCCGGTAGCAAAATAATCAAGAGTATCATGCATCCAGCCTAAATCCCATTTGAAATCAAAGCCGAGACCTCCGTTTTCAACAGGATGTGTAACGCCGTGCCATGAAGAAGAGTCTTCTGCAAATAACAGACAGTCAGGATGTCTGTCTTTAAGTCCTTTGTTCATTGTCTGAAGAAACTTTATTGCAGATTTGTTTTCACCTCTTGATGAATCTCCCTGCCAGTAAATAAGGTTACTTACGGCATCCATTCTTAATCCGTCAAAGTGATATTCGCTGAACCAGAAATTGGCGGATGACTGCAGAAAACTACAGGTTTCGCCGCGAGAATGCATGAAATTACAGCTTCCCCATTCATTATAACCGACGGAACTGTTAGGAAATTCGTAAAGTGCTGTGCCGTCATAGTTTCTTAATCCGAAATCATCTATTGCAAAGTGTACAGGAATAAAGTCAAGGATTACAGCAATATCGTTGTTATGACATTTGTTAATAAACTCTCTCAGCATGTCCGGATTTCCGTATCTTGAAGTAGGAGAAAAGTATCCGGTAGACTGATAACCCCAGGATTCATCACAAGGATATTCGTTTAACGGCATAATTTCGAGTGCATTGTATCCTTTCTCTTTAAGATAAGGAATGATTCTGTCAGCCAGTTCAGTGTAATTGTAAAAACCGTTTGTATCAGAATCATTTTTTTTCTGCCATGAGCCAAAGTGTATTTCATAGATGTTCAGAGGACCATCGGGAAGACCGGCTCTTTTTTTCATCCACTTTCTGTCATTAAATTCATATGCCTTAATGTCATATATTATTGATGCAGAACCGGGACGGAGTTCAGAGAAGAAACCGTATGGGTCTGCATGGTCGGTATATGAACCATCATGTTTGTAAATGCGGTATTTGTACATATCTCCGGACATGGTTCCGTTGATGCTTACTTCCCAAAAATTACCGTCATGAATACGGTTCATTGGTACTTCATTCCAATTATTAAAGGAACATATTACGGAAATTCCGGCAGCGGCCGGAGCAAAAGTACGGAAGGTTGTTCCACCCCAATATGTATGAGCTCCGAGAAATTCATATGCTTCAAATTCTTTTCCGGTGTAAAAATTGTAAAAATCCATTTTGACCCCCAATCTGATGTAAAAAAATCATTCATATAAGATCGTAATTCGACATTTGACAAAGAATTGTCGAAAAATGACAAATATTTTTTGTAGACACCTGTCTGATTACAAATTATACTATCTGATATAGGACGAAAAGTCAGCCGTCAAAATACGAATATAGTTGGTTAAACAACTAAAAAAGAATATGGTCTGATAAACAACTAATATAAAAAAGAGTCGGAAATGGAGAAGGAGGTATATGGATAAAAGGGTTTGGCGAAGCCGCCAAAGTATAATAAATGCCTTTATAAGTATAAGGCAGCACAAGGAACTTGAAAAAATCACCGTTACAGAAATATGCAGAACGGCAGACATAAACAAGTCAACCTTTTATGTACATTACAGGGATATATACGATTTATCATCGAAACTGGAAACGGAAGTGATTGAAGGGATAATTGATACTATAGAAAATCCTGAAAATGTGTTTGAAAATCCTGCAGAGTTTACGGCTAATCTGTTTTTAGCATATGATGCAAAGAAACATATGATAGGTATATTGTTTTCGGGAAGCAGGAGCAGTATGCTGCCTGAAAAAATAGATGAATCCATAAAGAAGCTTTTGTTTGGCATAAAGCCTGAATACAGGGATGATATGCAGAAAAACGTAGAGCTTTCATACATGATTTACGGCAGCTATTATGCTTATCTGCTTAATAAACAGTACAACCAGAGTGATACCGTAAAGGTACTTTGCGGTATCGTTGATAAGATAATGAATTAGTAAGGAGAAGAACATGAAGAAGATACTTGACTGGAAAAAATATGAGGATACTGCAAGACAGACGGTAGCAGAGGGATGTGTACTTTTAAAAAACAACGGAGTGCTTCCGTTTAAAAAGGAACAGAAAATTTCAATTTTTGGAAGAATACAGAATTACTATTATAAAAGCGGAACAGGTTCGGGAGGAATGGTTAACGTAAGTAAGGTGACGGATATTCCTGAAGGTTTGAGAAAAAGCGGACACGTAAAGATTAATGAGGAATTGTCAGATATATATAAAAAATGGGAAGAAACCCATCCGATTAATGAAGGAATTGGTTGGGGAAATGAGCCTTGGAGTCAGGATGAAATGGATATCTCCGAGACGGATGTTAAAAGAGCATCAGAGGTATCGGATGTTGCTCTTTGTATCATCGGAAGAACAGCCGGTGAGGACAGAGACGTGGCAGATGAACCCGGATCATACAGATTGACCGAAATTGAGGAATCACTCCTTGAAAAGGTAAGAAAAAACTTTGAGAACATGGTTGTACTTCTTAATGTCGGCGGAATTATAGACATGGGATTTGAGGATAAGTATAAGCCGGATGCCGTTATGTATGTATGGCAGGGAGGCATGACGGGAGGAGACGGAACGGCTGATGTTCTTACCGGAAAAGTTTCTCCGAGCGGTCATTTGACGACAACGATTTCGTATAGTGTATCGGACAATCCTGCAGATAAAAATTTTGGAAACGATGACGTTGACTTTTATTCAGAGGATATTTATGTCGGATACAGATATTTTGAGACATTCGCAAAGGATAAAGTAAGATATCCTTTCGGTTACGGACTTTCATATACTGAATTTGAGACAAAACCGGAAGCATTGATGGTAATTGACGGTGAGGGAAAAGAGTTTTGCGGTATAAACGGTAAAAATGTGCAGAATGCATTGGTCAGAATAAGTGTAAGGGTTACAAATACGGGAAAAGCAAAAGGTAAGCAGGTAGTTCAGATATATGCATCCGCATCAGGAGGCAGACTGGGAAAACCGGAAATGGTACTTTGCGGTTTTGCAAAAACTAAGGAATTGAATCCGGGAGAGACGCAGACAGTGATAATAGACGTTGATCCATATCAGCTTGCTTCATATGATGATAGCGGAATAAGCGGTTATCAGTATTGCAGCATATTGGAAAAAGGAGAAATAAGTTTCTATGCGGGTGACAGCATAAGAAATGTAAGTTTATGTGAAACCCTTCAAATAGAGGATACTATTGTTGTAGAAAAGTTTGAGAGCGCACTTGCGCCGGTTCGTCCGTTTGAAAGAATAAAGCTTGAAAAAAATGACAGGGGAGAGAACGTATGCGGAGTTGAGCCTGTACCTTGGGCAGAACCTTCGGAAAATGAGAGAAGAGTAAAATATATGCCTGCGGAGATACAGCAGACGGATACAACATATAAGTTAAAAGATGTTGTAGAAGGAAATTTATCAATTGAAGAATTTGTCGCACAGCTTAATGATGATGACCTTTGCTGCATAATAAGAGGTGAGGGTATGGGAAGTTCAAAGGTCACACCGGGGACGGCAGCGGCTTTTGCAGGTGCGAATAAGAGACTTCAGGAACTTGGAGTGCCGGCAGTATGCTGTGATGACGGACCTTCAGGAATGAGACTTGACAGTGGAGTTAAGGCATTCAGTATGCCTAACGGAACAATGGAAGCATCAACATTTAATACTGAGCTTGTAAGCGAACTTTATTCGTTCACCGGCCTTGAAATGACGGCAAACAGGGTTGATAATCTTCTCGGACCGGGAATCAATATTCAGAGACATCCTTTTAACGGAAGAAATTTTGAATATTTTTCGGAAGATCCGTACCTTACCGGAAAGTTTGCGATAGCCATTCTTAAAGGACTGCATATATCCGGTGCTTCAGGTACAATTAAGCATTTCTGCGGAAATAACCAGGAGCACAGAAGAAACTTTATAGATTCAGTAATTTCTGAACGTGCATTGAGAGAAATATATCTTAAAGGCTTTGAAATGGCGGTTAAGAGCGGATATGCAAGGTCCATAATGACAACATATGGTTCGGTAAACGGACTTTGGACTGCCGGAAATTTTGACCTTAATACAACAATTCTCAGAAAACAGTGGGGATATAAAGGAATTGTGATGACTGACTGGTGGGCTGCCATTAATGAGCGAGGCGGAAAACAGTGCATTACCAATTATGCTCAGATGGTCCGTTCACAGAATGATCTTTATATGGTATGTTCGGATTCATCGTGGAATAAGGACGGAGACAATATTGCGGAAGCACTGGCAGATGGCAGAGTTAACAGAAGTGAGCTTCAGAGAAGCGCCTGCAATATATTAAGGTTTACAATAGAAACCGAAGCGATGAGGCGTATGATGGGAAACGGAACGGAAATTGAGATAATAAATAGGAAAGAAGATGAAGGCGGCGTTACGTCGGACAGCGTTATTGTTGTTGAAATTTCTGATGAGGCAGAGATTCGTCTTGATGACAGGGAATCAAAAGCCGGAACGGACTACATAATTACACTTGATATGGAAAAGACGGGAATGTACAGAATAACACTTACAGGATCATCAGCTTTAAGCGAAGTGGCACAGATACCTTGTACTTTATTCAGTACCGGAATACCGGTGGCAACATTTTCGTTCAGAGGAAGTGCCGATGAAGACAGAAGTATTGAAAGGACTGTAGATTTTTATTCAAGATTCAGTACCATGCGTCTTCATGTTGCAAGAAACGGTTTGAAATTAAAGAGCATGAAAATTGAATATGCAGGCAAAGGACAGTTTATAGATGGAAACAGATAGGCCTACAGACAGATACAGTGATCAGGAATTGTTAAATTCAGCGCTTCTTTCAACGGTTTTTAATTACAGTCAGATTTATGAGATAAATCTTGAAGATGATACCTTTGTTATGCTGTATCCCCGATATTCCGAAAATTTTGAGCCGGGTTCATATACAAAGACCATGAAGCATATTCTTGGGGAAACACTTTCTCAGGATGATTTTGAAAGAGTCTCCAATGCGATGTCAATCGAATATATTAAAAGGGAACTCATTGTAAACAATCATACGGAGTGCCGATATAAAAGAAAAAAGATAAAAGGAGGTGAAGAATGGTGTCTTGCCGGATTCACCTCCGGAAAAGTCAGTAACGGAATACCGACTCACGCTTATCTCATGATAAGAAGAATTGAGGATATAATTGCCGATGAGAGTGTAAGGATTAACATTATAAGCAGTCTCGTGGAAAAAAACAGAATAGCAGGTGAATCCAGAACAAGGTTTTTGGAGAATATTTCTCATGAAATAAGAACACCGATAGCAACCGTCTTGGGAAATTCAAACCTGGCACTTATGAATATTGACAGGCCGGACAGGGTTGAAAAATATCTTAGGAGAATAATCGGTGCCGGAAATGAACTCCTGAAACAGGTTGATTGTATTTTAGAGATAACAAGACTTCAAAGTGATGGTGAAAAGCTTGAGGAGGAGCTTTGCTGCTTCGATACGATTACAGAAGAGGTGATTGAAGAACTTAAGCCGGAAATTCTAAAAAAGGAAATAAAATTCAACATATCGGAGAGAACCAAGCACCACATTGTATATAGTGACAGGTCAAGACTTAAAACCGTAATCTACGCGATTATATCAAATGCAGTAATCTATAACAGACAGGGCGGAAGCGTAAGTATAGGCATGATGGAAATGCCGTCTTCGATAGAAAACTGTGCGAGGTATACATTCATATTTGAAGATACCGGAATGGGAATGTCGGAGGATTTTCTGAAAAAATGCACTGAACCGTTCACAAGGGAAAAAAGGGATGAAAAAAGGGAAATCAAAGGACAGGGACTTGGTCTTTATGCTGCTGAAAAGATTCTCGATAAAATGAATGGTGAAATTTATATGGAAAGCAGCATTGATGTAGGAACCAGGGTAACCCTCAACATGGATTTCAGATATTACGCTGATAATGAGAATGAGGAAAATGAATCTGAAAAGAGCGGATATGTGAATCTCCTTGAGCTGGATAATGGTTTATTTAAAGATAAACGATTTCTTGTGGTTGATGACAATGAGACAAATACAATGGTTATAAGTGAATTTGTAAGTCTTATAGGAGCAAAGGCAGATGTTGCAGCGGACGGATATGAAGCGGTAAGGATTTTTTCAAAAAGTCCTAAAGATTATTATGATTTAGTCCTTATGGATCTGATGCTTCCGGGAATGGACGGTTTGGAAACTTCACGTATGATAAAGGCGGCAAATAGAAATACAAATGAAATTCCGGTAATTGCAATAACGGCTAATGTTTCCAAAGAAACGGAGATGAGCATATATTCAAATAATATGAACGGTTATGTGAAGAAGCCGATAGTATTCGGAGAGTTTATTTCAGCTTTGAGGGATAATTTGCGAAAAACGGAATAAAAGACAGATGATAAAAGTGAATTGTTGACAGTAAATTCTTTTGTGTTATAATGGCAGATGTAATTTGAATGAATCTTCAGGGCAGGGTGACCTTTTGGAATTCCCTACCGGCGGTACAGCCCGCGAGCCATATTTGGCATGATCCGGTCAGATTCCGGAGCCGACAGTATAGTCTGGATGTGAGAAGAGTTTTATCATGATTATTCTTTTAACTGTGATTTAATGATTACAGGCTCTGAAGCATAGGTTTCGGAGTCTGTTTTTTTGTTGCGTGAAAGTCTTTTTTTGTGGCACGATATAATTTTCAGCCGCTGTTTTTGGTATATGACGGAGCAGGATACGAACTTTATGGATAAAGAGGTACACTATGAAAGATGAAGTTTACATGAGAAGAGCAATTGAGCTTGCTGAAAAAGGAGAGGGATATGTAAATCCTAATCCCATGGTTGGAGCCGTAATTGTAAAAGGTGAGCGAATTATAGGTGAGGGATTTCATGAAAGGTATGGAGAACTTCATGCTGAGAGAAATGCAATAGCATCACTTACGGAATCTGCTGAAGGTGCAACAATTTATGTTACACTTGAGCCGTGTTGTCATTATGGCAAGACACCGCCATGTACTGAAGCGATTATAAATTCAGGAATTTCCCGTGTGGTAATAGGTTCAAGAGATCCTAATCCGCTTGTTTCGGGAAAAGGAGCGGGGATTCTCAGGGAAAACGGAATTACGGTAGAAAATGATTTCATGAGGAAAGAATGTGACGGACTGAATCCGGTTTTTTTTAAGTATATTTCAACAGGAATGCCTTATGTGGTTTTAAAATATGCAATGACGGCAGACGGAAAAATTGCTACGGTGACCGGAGAATCCAAGTGGATTACCGGTGAAGAAGCCAGAAAGGATGTTGCCGGATTAAGACACAGGTATATGGGAATAATGGCGGGAATAGGAACGGTACTGGCTGATAACCCGATGCTTAATGCAAGAGGAGATAATCTGAAAAGTCCTGTCAGGATAATATGTGACTCTGCTTTGAGAATTCCGACTGAATCCAATATATGCCGTACAGCAGATAAATATCGTACGATTGTAGCATATGGAATTGAGAATAAGGGAAAAAGGGATGAACTTGAGGCAATGGGGATAGAGACGGTCTTTGTGCCTGATGACAGAGGAAGGGTTGACGTAAAGCGACTCATAAAGTTTTTGGGGCAGAACAAAATTGACAGTGTTCTGGTTGAAGGTGGCGGTGAATTAAATGATTCTATTCTCAGGAATGATTTGATAGACAGAGCGGAGGTCTATGTTGCTCCAAAGATTTTCGGAGGAAAGACGGCAAAGTCTCCGGTCGGAGGAGAAGGAATAGGTGAGATAGACAAAGCCTGCAGACTAAGACTTTGCGGTGTGAAGCAGATAGGCGAAGATGTGCGCTTGAGTTATGAGAGAATTAAAAAGGAGGAACAGGCCTTTTAAATTAAAGGGCCTTTCGAATATATGTTTACCGGTATAATTGAGGAACAGGGAACTGTCAGAAAAATGAATTTTTCAGGAAGTTCCGGAAGTATTATGATAGCAGCCGATGAGGTCTTAAAAGGCACTAAAATAGGTGACAGTATTGCAGTAAACGGAGTTTGTCTTACGGTGACCTCACTGCAGTCTGATTCGTTTACGGCCGATGTTATGGCTGAAACAGTGAGAAGGAGCAGTCTGGCCTCTCTTTCGTGCGGTTCACCTGTGAATCTTGAAAGAGCAATGCTTTGCGGCGGAAGATTTGGAGGACATATTGTTTCCGGGCATATTGACGGAACCGGAAAAATAAAATCAATGAGGAAAGAACAGAATGCGGTTTGGGTTACGATAGAAACGTCAGCAGATATTCTGAAATTCATAGTGATGAAAGGCTCTATAGCAATTGACGGAATAAGCCTTACGGTTGCAGACCTTGGTAAATCAGATTTTTCGGTTTCGATAATACCTCATACAGGACAGGAAACCGGTCTGCTTCTGAAAAAACCGGGAGATATTGTGAATCTTGAAAATGATATTGTAGGTAAGTATGTTGAGAGATTCTTAAGTTATGGCGGCGGTGGAACACTGCAGATTGAAAATCAGGAAAAGAGTAAGGAGTTTGGTGTATCAATGGATATGCTGAGGGAACTTGGATATTGATACGTAATGGAGGTTGGTATGGAATATAAATATAATTCTATAGATGAGGCTTTGGATGATCTCAGAGCCGGAAAAATAATATTGGTAACGGATGACAGTGACAGGGAAAATGAGGGTGATATGATTTGTGCTGCTGAATTTGCTACAAGGGAAAACATAAACTTTATGGCATGTCATGCAAAAGGTCTTATCTGTACTCCAATGAGTGCTGAAATGGCAGAAAAACTCGGACTGCCACAAATGGTTGAGAACAATACTGATAATCATTGTACGGCATTTACGGTTTCAATTGACCATTCAGATACCACAACGGGAATATCAGCAGAAGAAAGAGCCTATACAATGAGAAAATGCTGTGAAGACGGAGTCAGTCCGTCGGAATTCAGAAGACCGGGACATGTTTTTCCGCTTACTGCAAGAAAAGGTGGTGTTCTTGTCAGAAACGGTCATACGGAAGCAACGGTTGATTTATGTACACTGGCAGGACTTAAGGCATGTGGTGTGTGCTGTGAGATAATGGAAGATGACGGCACAATGATGCGGACAGAAAATCTTCATAAGCTGGCAAAAGAATATAACCTCAAATTTATTACCATTGCAGACCTGCAGAATTATATACGCACAAACGTGAAGCATGTGGAAAGGGTTGCCGATGCAATGCTTCCGACGAAATATGGCGAGTTTACGATAAAAGGATATGTTAATGATGTAACAGGAGAACATCATGTTGCGCTTGTAAAGGGGGACATTGGAGACGGAAAGGATGTGTTGTGTCGTGTTCACTCTGAATGCCTGACGGGAGATGTGTTTGGTTCGAGCAGGTGTGATTGCGGAGAACAGCTTCAGCGTGCAATGGAAATGGTTGAAAAAGAGGGGCGCGGAATAATCCTTTATATGCGTCAGGAGGGACGCGGAATCGGGCTTATAAACAAATTAAAGGCATATGAGCTTCAGGAACAGGGATTTGATACTGTTGAAGCAAATGTTATGCTTGGATTTGCACCGGACTTAAGAGAATACTGGGTAGGGGCTCAAATCCTTAAAGATTTAGGAGTAAAAACTTTAAGACTGCTGACCAATAATCCGGAAAAAATATATGGACTCGGAGATTTTGGAATTGAAATAACAGAAAGAATTCCGATTGAAATTAAACCGCAGAAATATGACCTTTTTTATATGCGTACCAAGAAAGAGAAAATGGGACATATTTTTAAGGAAATAGATGTAGAAACAGAAAATAAACAATGGAGGATAAAAAATGAAACAGATTAATCTTTTGGAAGGAAAAGTTGTAGCACCGGAGGGAATGAAGGTAGGGATTGTTGCGTCAAGATTTAATGAAATCATCGTTAATAAACTTCTTGGCGGTGCAGTTGATGGTCTTGTAAGACACGGAGTGGAAGAGGATAACATCACGGCAGCATGGGTGCCGGGAGCTTTTGAAATTCCTTTGGTGGCACAGAAGATGGCAGAATCGGGAAAATATGACGCTGTTATATGTGTAGGTGCAGTAATCAGAGGTGATACAACTCATTATGATTATGTATGCAGTGAAGTTTCAAAGGGTGTTGCACATGTAGGACTTGTAACAGGTGTGCCTACACTGTTTGGTGTGATCACAACAGAAAATATTGAACAGGCAATAGCAAGAGCCGGAAGCAAGGCAGGCAACAAAGGATACGATTGTGCACTTTCGGCAATTGAAATGGTAAATCTTATTGAGAAAATCTAAGGTTAACTGAATACGGATTGAAATACCAAGTGATAAGATATGAGGAATATATGCCGCTTTCTGGATTTAAGATTTGGAAGCGGCATATAAATTAATGCATATCTTTTTTTATTTATCCTTATACAGTATCTTTTCGAATTCACTTATAAGAATTATGCTTGAACTCAGGAGAATCAGTGAAATAAGTTCTTTTGCTGTAAGAGGAGTTAACGAAAAACATGCGGCAGCGGAGGGGATGAGAACAACTCCCAGCTGTAGAACGGAACATATCAAAAATGAAAGATTTAAATATGGATTGTGAGGAAGTCTCTTGAAGAGGCTTTTTTTACTTTTAAAATTAAATGAATGCATAAGTTCACTCATTCCGAGAACGATAAAACATCCGGTGCATCCGTAAACAGTATATGCGACGAGTGAGATTGCAGCAATAAGAGACCCTTCAAGCAGAATCCTGAAAAGTTCGGTTCTTGAGAAAAAGGCTTTTTGGTTTGAAACAGGATTACCGAAAAGGACGTCTGAAGATGGTGAAGTCAGCCCTATAGCTATTGCAGGGAGTGAATCTGTTATCAGATTAATCCATAAAAGCTGAATTGCGGCAAGGGGAGCAGGGAGCCCTGCAAGCAGGGCAAAAAGCACGGTAAGAATTTCACCGGTATTGCATGAAAGGAGGAAATGTATGGATTTTTGTATATTTTCTATTATACCCCTGCCGCAGAAAATAGCGTCTACTATAGTAGAATAATTATCATCCGTAAGAACCAGATCAGCGGCATCTCTTGCCACATCCGTGCCGCTAAGACCCATGGCAGCACCTATGTCAGCGGTGTTTAGTGCAGGAGCATCATTGATTCCGTCGCCGGTCATGACAACACAATTTCCTAGTGATTGATAAGCCTTGACCAGTCTGACTTTGTGATGAGGAGAAACTCTGGCAAAAATAAAGCAGTCTGAACACTGTTTTATAAGCATTTCATCACTCATTTTCTCAAGATCTGCACCGGTGACGGCATTTTTGCAGGGAATACCTAATTCCTTTGCAACGGAAATTGCAGTGTTTACATGATCTCCGGTAATCATAACTGTATGGATTCCGGCATTCATTGCTTTTTCAATTGCTTTTTTTACTTCAGGTCTTGGAGGGTCGGAAAAGGCTAAAAGACCTTCGAAACTGAGACCTTTCAGTAATTTGTCTTGAATGTCGTTAGAAATCGCAGTGTTAAAGGAATCAGATTTAATTACATGTTTCATAAAAGTACATTCGTCAGAAGAAAGTTTTTTTGATGCAACGCAAAGTACACGATAGGCTTCGTTGGTAAAATAACCATTGATTTTGTTTGCAGTGGAAAAATCACTATTTACACACATCGGCAGTACACGGTCGATTGCACCTTTGACATATAAAACGGTATGTTTGTCATCAGATATAAAGCTTGCCATGTATTTACGTTCGGAGTTAAAGGGAATTTCAAATATTTTTCTTTCCCTGCCATGCATTTTAGGAATTTTGAGTTCAGAGGCAGCTTCAGCAATTGCCTTTTCGGTAGCATCACCATTATTTCCCTCAATAGAGGTGTTTATGTATGCAGATTTAAGAATTTTGGACAGAGTTTCATAACTTTTTAGGGGATTCCTGATTGTTACGGGTTTGGGTGACGATGGAACAAAATAACCGGCAAGAGTCATTTTATTCCTGGTAAGAGTTCCGGTTTTGTCACTGCATATTACGGTAACACGACCGAGTGTCTCGGCGGCAGACAGGTTCCTTGTTATACATCGCTGTCCTGCGAGCCGCATAACTCCTATGCTTAACATTATTGTGACAACGGCAGGAAGTCCTTCGGGAATTGAGGCAACGGCAAGACTTATGCTTGTAAGAAACATTTCGGTGAGCGGCATGTTTCGATAAATTCCGATAAGGAAGATAAAAATACATATGACTATACACGAAATACCAAGAACACGACTCAGGGAATTCATCTTATTCATAAGCGGAGTGACAGGCAATGTTTCTGTATTGAGCATCTCGGCGATATGTCCGATTTCAGTATCGGAACCGGTTTCGGTTACAAGAGCAGTACAGTGTCCGGAAGTTATTATGGTGGAGGAATAGATCATATTTTTACGGTCTCCGAGAGTAACTTCTTTATTGAATGATGAGGATGCGTTTTTTGTGACGGAAAGACTCTCACCGGTAAGAGCTGACTCGTTTGTGCAGAGTGAAACCGCATCAATAAGTCTTGCGTCGGCAGGAACAACGGAGCCTTGATGAAGGCTTATTATATCGCCGGGAACAAGTTCTTCGGCAGGAATTACTATATAATTCCCATTGCATAAAATGGTTGCTTTGGGCGACTGGCATTTTTTTAATGCCTGAAGGGAATTTTCGGCACGTGATTCCTGAACGGCACCCAGAAAAGCGTTGAGAATCAGAATTGCAAGAATTATAGCAGGTTCAGTAAAGTCGGTCTGTCCTGCAAGATAAGAAGTATATAGAGAAAGTCCTGCGGCAATCAGAAGTATGAGAATCATGAAATTGGCGAACTGGGAGAAAAAACGCATAATAAAGCTTTTTCTCTTTTTTTCAGGCAGAGTATTTTTACCGTATTTTATAAGCCGGACTTTGCGCTCATGGGGGCTGAGCCCCTTTTCTTTATCAGTTTTCAGACTCTGTATAAGTGAAGTTCGGTTTAACATATAAGAATCTTTCAAAATATAAATCCTCTGACCTTTGTTTGAAATATATGCCCTAAAAGAGGCAATAATGCTAAATATTCCGATAATAAAGATTTCGTACTTGTCTTTAAAAAGTCATAGGAGTATAATTGACAAGGGTTTTTATAAGTATCCGTCCTGTTTCTCTGAGGAGAACATCACAGATAAAGGCAGATAAATCTGCATAATAAAAAGTATTTACAAAATAATATATGAAAGGGAGATTTTTCTCATGGCATTTATTGATCAGATTAAGGCAAGAGCAAAAGCTTGCAAAAAGACTATCGTGCTTCCGGAAGGCATGGATGAAAGAACATGGAAGGCAGCAGTTAAGGTGAAAGAAGAGGAGATTGCGGATGTTATAGTTCTTGCAACTGAAGAGATGATTCAGACTGCAGCGGCAGGACTTGACATTGAAGGAATCAGGGTTGTAAATCCTATTACCGCAAATGAGCTTCCGGAGTACAGAGATGCACTTGCGGAACTCAGAAAAGCAAAGGGAATGACTCCTGAAGAGGCTGAGAGGCTTCTTACAACAGACTTTATGTATTATGCATGTATGATGGTTAAGATGGGAGCGGCAGACGGTGTTGTATCAGGTGCATGTCATTCTACAGCAAATACTCTCAGACCATCTCTTCAGATAATTAAGACAAAACCGGGAACAAAGCTTGTTTCAGCATTCTTCCTTATGGTTGTACCAAATTGCGAATATGGTGAAAACGGTATTTTTGTATTCGGAGACAGTGGTCTTGAGCAGAATCCTGATCCTGAAAAACTTGCAGCAATTGCAATTTCTTCAGCAGAATCATTCAAACTTTTAACAGAGAAAGAGCCAAAGGTAGCAATGCTCAGTCATTCAACTAAGGGCAGTGCAAAACATGCTGATGTAGACAAAGTTATTGAGGCAGGTAAGATTGCAACAGAGTTACGACCTGACCTTGCAATTGATTATGAACTTCAGGCAGATGCTGCAATGGTTCCGTCCGTAGGCGCAAGCAAGGCACCGGGTTCATCCGTTGCAGGACAGGCAAATGTACTTATCTTCCCTGATCTTGACGCCGGAAATATTGGATACAAGCTTGTACAGAGACTTGCTAAAGCAGAAGCATATGGACCGGTATGCCAGGGAATAGCAAAGCCGGTAAATGACCTTAGCCGTGGATGTTCAGCGGACGATATTGTCGGCGTAGTTGCAATTACGGCAGTACAGGCAGCAGCAAACTAATATTTATAGGAGGAGTATATGAAAGTTTTAGTAATTAACTGCGGAAGCAGTTCATTAAAATATCAGCTTATTGATTCAGAGACAGGTCTTGCAATGGTGAGCGGTCTTTGTGAAAGAATAGGAATTGACGGACGTCTTGTTTACAAGCCTGCAGGTAAAGAAAAAATGACTTTTACACTTGATCTTCCTGACCATAAGTGTGCAGTAAGTGCGGTTCTTTCAGCAATTACAAATGAAGAGTACGGAATAATTAAATCTCTTGATGAAGTTGAGGCTGTAGGACACAGAGTCGTACACGGCGGAGAAACATTCAATAAGTCAGTAGTGATTGATGATGAGGTTGTAAAAGCAATTGAAGCATGTAACGATCTTGCACCTCTTCATAATCCGGCAAACATTATTGGAATCAATGCCTGCAGAAAGCTTATGCCTGGAGTACCTGAGGTTGCAGTATTTGATACGGCATTTCATCAGACAATGCCAAAGAAAGCATATCTTTACGGTCTTCCACACGAGTATTATGAGAATTATAAAGTGCGTCGTTACGGATTCCACGGAACTTCACACAGCTATGTAAGCAAGAGAGTAATTGACGTAGCAGGTCTTGATGCGGACAATAGTAAAGTGATTGTATGTCACCTTGGTAACGGGGCATCGGTATCAGCAGTTCTTAACGGAAAATCAGTAGATACATCAATGGGTCTTACTCCACTTGAGGGTCTTGTGATGGGAACAAGATCCGGTGATCTTGATCCGGCTGTACTTGAGTTTATAGCCAATAAAGAGAATCTTTCAATAAGTGAAGTTATGAATGTACTCAATAAAAAGAGTGGTGTAGAAGGTATGTCAGGTGTATCATCCGATTTCCGTGATCTTGATAATGCTGCTAAAGAAGGAAATGAACTTGCAAAAGAAGCAAGGGATGTTTTCTGTTACAGAACAGCAAAGTATATCGGAGCATATACGGCAGCCATGAACGGTGTTGAGGCAATTGCATTTACAGCCGGTATCGGTGAAAATGACGGTGCAGTAAGAAAGATGGTTTGTGAGTATCTCGGATACCTTGGAATTACTATAGATGACAGCAAAAATGCAGTCAGAGGAGAGGAAATCATAATTTCAACACCGGATTCTAAGGTAAAGGTTCTTGTAATACCTACAAATGAGGAATATGCAATTGCATGTGAGACAACAGCTCTTGTTTCAAAATAAAATAATTTCTTGACAAAGAAAACACACTGTAATATAATGCTTTCATACGTCTGCTGACAGATAAGTTATGCGGAAATCCGAAAGTGATAGGAGGTGTAAAGAATGGGAGCTATTTGTCCAAAGAATAAACATTCAAAGGCAAGAAGAGACAGTCGCCGTGCGCAGTGGAAGATGACAGCACCAGCACTCGTAAAATGCAGCAAGTGCGGAGCACTTATGATGCCTCACAGAGTATGTAAGGCTTGCGGTTCATACAACAAGCGTGAGATTATCTCTACAGAAGATTAATTGATGGTAAACGGATGATGAAGAGTGACCTATAAGGCAGTAGTCATCTTAAATGAATTGATTAATTAGAAAAAGCACAGATTTGTACCGACCCCCAAAAGTTAGACCAATAATCTAACGAATGGAGGTCGGTATT
>CAZNGY010000007.1:20170-52687 GCA_964572955.1 uncultured Lachnoclostridium sp. | reverse complement strand
GCTTCTCATCATTGATAAGAATCATGATAAGATCAGCCTTTGCTGCTGCTTCTGCTGCAGTAAATACTTCAAATCCCTGCTTTTCAGCCTTTTCCCAGCTTCTGCTGCCTTTATAAAGACCGATAATTACGTTAACTCCGCTTTCTTTAAGGTTTAATGCGTGTGCATGACCCTGTGAACCATAACCGATAATTGCAACTGTTTTACCTTTTAACTTATTTAAGTCGCAATCTTCCTGATAGAAAATTCTGTTTGCCATTTTCTTACTCCTTTTACTCTTATTTTTATAGCTCTTTTGGATAATTCCAAAGCAGTTATATCTTTATCAAATCAATGGGTTATCCCAAGGATTTCATTTTCCGGAATCGTCTGTTTAAGCGTGAATTGTTTCACTTCCTCTTGAAAGTGCGACAATACCTGTACGACACATTTCATTGATTCCAAAATCTTTCATAAGCTCAACGAAAGCATTCATCTTGCTGCTTTCTCCGGTCACCTCTATTGTAAGTGACTCAGAACCGTAATCTATTATTTTAGCACGGAAAACATCTACAATTGACATAATATCCTGACGTGTTTCAGGGCTGTTCTTAACTTTAATAAGCAGAAGTTCCCTCTGTACCGAACTTTCCTTAGGGAGTTCAATAACTTTATATATATCAGGCATTTTTTCAAGCTGCTTGATTATCTGATCCTTGGAATCCTCGCCAAGGAAAGAAATAGTAATTCTTGAATATCTTGAATCTTCCGTCTCTCCAACGGTAAGGGTATCAATATTGAATCCTCTTCTTCGGAACATACTTGCAACTCTGTTAAGTACACCGAAGTGGTTATTTACCAAAACTGCCAAAACGAATCTTTCCATATCAGTCACCTACCTTCGTAATAAGATCATCCATTGATCCTCCCGGCGGTACCATTGGAAGAACAAATTCATCCTTGCCGATCATGCACTCAACTACAACCGGTCCGTCTGTTGAAAAAGCTTTATCAAAAGCTTCTCTAAGCTCAGCCTCTGTTGTTGCTCTGTATCCGTCAGCTCCGAATGCCTGTGCAAGCTTAACAAAGTCTGTCTGTCTGTTACTGATGTCCGTATTTGAGTAACGCTGTCCGAAGAATAATGTCTGCCACTGCCTTACCATACCCAGAACCGTATTGTTCAAAAGAAGAACAACAAGAGGAACCTTATTTGTAACTGCCGTTGCAAGTTCCGTGAGACACATTCCGAAGCCACCGTCACCTGTAACAAGTACTGAACGTTCCTTTGTTCCCATTGCAGCTCCGATTGCAGCTCCGAGGCCAAATCCCATTGTACCGAGACCACCACTCGATATGAATTTTCTGTTCTGTTTAAGATTGAGATACTGTGCAGCCCACATCTGATTCTGACCAACATCCGTTGCCACTGCAGTCTCCGGCTTGATATATTCATTAAGAATTCTTATTGCATTCTTAGGAGTCATTCCTTCTGTCACAGGATCTCTTTTTGCCTCTTCTTCCCTGAGTGCCCTAACCTCTGCCATCCATTCAGGATGTTCTGCTTTAGAAACTCCTTCAAGAAGCTTTGCAACAACCTCTTTAACATCACCGTTTATTCCGACATCTACCCTTACATTCTTTTCGATTTCTGCCGCATCAATATCAATATGTATAATTTTTGCTTCTGGTACAAATCTGCTTGTTTTTCCGGTAGCTCTGTCACTGAAACGGGCTCCTACGGTAATCACGCAATCTGAGTGATGCATTGATATTGAAGATGCATAATGTCCGTGCATACCGACCATTCCGAGAAATCTTTCGTTTTCCGTAGGAATTGCCGAAATACCCATCATTGAACATCCGATTGCTGCATCAATTTTATCCGCAAGCTTTTCGGTTTCCTCGGAAACATCGCCTGTTATGGCACCACCTCCGACAAAAACAAATGGCTTTTTGGATGCATTAATAATTTCGATTGCTTTTTCAATTGCCGAATCATCTGCCGGTTTAACCGGTTCTTTTTCAACAACTGCCACAGGTTCATAATCATACACTGCCGTCTGAACATCCTTAGGAATATCAACAAGCACCGGCCCCGGTCTTCCTGACTTTGCAAGTCTGAAGGCTTCTCTGACCGTATCCGCAAGTTCTTCGATTCTCTTTACGAAAAAATTGTGCTTTGTTATAGGCATTGTAACACCTGTTATATCAACTTCCTGGAAACTGTCTTTACCAATCTGAGGATTTGCGACGTTTCCGGTTATTGCCACAAGAGGGATTGAATCAAGGTAAGCGGTAGCTATTCCTGTAACAAGGTTGGTAGCTCCGGGACCTGATGTCGCAATAACAACGCCGACTTTTCCTGTAGCTCTGGCATAGCCGTCCGCTGCATGAGAAGCTCCCTGCTCGTGGGCAGTTAAAATGTGGGTAAGCTCATCCTGATGCTGATAAATCGCATCATAGATATTAATTACCTGGCCGCCGGGATAACCGAAAGCAACTTCAGTTCCCTGCTCGATCAAAGTTCTTACTAGAATCTCTGCACCACTGATTTTCATAATATACCTCCAAAATAAAGCTTTTGTTTCCGGATATACTTCTAAAATTCCGTCTCGTGCCGCTTTTAACACGCAAAATCACGGTATGAATAATTATACATCTTTCACCATAAAATCCGCATCTTTTATTGCATATAAATCCGCAATTTTACATATCATACCATTTTTTTATTGCTATTTCAACCCTTTTAATCACATACAGTCCGCTTATAACAATAAAAGGTTCCTGCCATACGCTCCTTTTATTTTCTATCAGGAACGCATCACACAGGAACCTTAAATTTAATTTAAAACTAAATCAGTTTTTTTACTTTAAGATATTCAATTATCATATCAACCGCACCGTCAACACCAAGTTTCGAAACATTAATGCAAAGATCATAATTTGACGCATCTCCCCATGTTCCCTCACCATAATAGTTGTAATATGAACGTCTGGAACGATCCATTCTTTTAATCTTTGTTTCAGCTTCTTTTGTTTTTAACCCGTCTCTCTCAGCCACATGCTGAATACGGTCATTGTCATCTGCCGTTATAAAAACAGAAACCATATCTTTACGATTTTTAAGAATCTGATCTGCCCTTCTTCCGACAATTACGCAGGAACCCTTTTCCGATAATTCCTTTATCGTCTGGAACTGAATTTTTTGAATTGCCAGATCCATAGGCTGTGACCCGTTAAATCCTGACTGAAGCATCAGCGACTCCGGATTCATAAAAATCGAGAACAGGAATGAGCTTGAAACCTTCTCATCAAAATTACTGAGGTACTCACTTGTAAATCCACTCTTTTTTACCTGCTCCTGAATTATTTCTTTATCATAGAAAGGAATCGAAAGTCTTTCGCTGAGTTTTCTTCCAACCTCTGCTCCCCTGCTTCCGAACATTCTTCCAATAGTGATTATGTATGTTTTTTCCATAAGCACACCCCCTTCTTTCTCATGCCTTTATTTTACATTTTTTTAGTCTTTCTGTCTACCCAGATTTCTGTAAAATTTCAATATAAAAGGCATTACCGTAAAGAATGCAAGCACGTCTGCAAGCGGCTGTGCCAGCTGTATACCAGCCTCATTAAAGCATGGTTCCAGTACAAGAAGAAGTGGTATAAAATAGAGACCACTCCTGAGCATTGATGAGAATGTTGCAAGCCATCTCTTTCCTGTACTTTGAAACGTCATATTTGCAATTACGTTAAGCGGTTGGAACACAAGCGCCACACACGACATTCTTAATGCAGGAGTCCCAAACGAAATAACATCTTCATCATCCCTGAACATTTCAATCAATCCGTCTGAAAATACCAGTCCGAGAACTGCAAAAATCGCTAAAACAACCTCTGTCACAACAAGAGTAAATTTTATGGCTTCCTTCACTCTGTCATATTTTTTCGCACCATAATTATATCCGCATACCGGCTGAAATCCCTGTCCAAGACCAAGTCCGACAGCAAACATAAAGAAGCTCAATCGGTTTACAATACTCATTGCGGCAATTGCTGCATCCGTATAATTTCCCGCCGCCTGATTCAGAAGCATGGTTGACACACTTGCCAGTCCCTGTCTTACCGCACTCGGAAAGCCCGTTGTCATAATATCAATCAAAATATCAGTTTTCAGGCTTACTCTATCTACTGAGAGCTTTATCTGTGTATTACCTGACAAAAATACGCCAAGCAGTATTGCAAAACTCACAAACTGTGAAACCGCGGTTGCAAGACCCGCTCCCGCTATTTTCATGTCAAACTTATATATCAATATCGGATCACCGATTATATTCAGAATTCCGCCTGTAACCAGACCTATCATCGCAAGCGATGCTTTTCCCTCAAACCTCAAAATGTTGTTGAGAACAAAACTGCCCATTATAAAAGGTGCTGCAAGCGAAATATATAACATATATTCTTTGGCATATGGTTTTATAGTATCCGTCGCACCAAGCAGTTCAAGTATTTCATCATTAAAAACCAGCGATATAGCTGTTATGAGTATTCCTAATCCCAAAGTAACAAACAAACTTGTGGAACCATACACATGAGCTTCCTCATCTCGTTTTGCACCAAGTTTCCGTGAGATTATGCTTCCTGCTCCCTGACCAAACATAAATGCCAGCGCCTGCATAAGTGCCATAAATCCGAATACGACACCCACAGCACCGCTGGCACTGGTTCCAAGTTTTCCCACGAAATAGGTATCTGCCATATTGTAAATATTGGTTACAAGCATACTTATTGTCGTAGGTATTCCCAGAGATATTATGAGTCTTTTTACACTACCTCCGGTCATTTTGTCAAATTGTGTTTCTGCTGCTTCGGCTTTTTTTACCGGATTATTCAGCATCAAGATCCACCTTTTCTTCTTCCTCAGTATTTTCAGGTTTTTCAAGACCTTCAATTACTATGCCTTTTTTCTCTGCATAATCCCATAAAGCTGCATGAACAGCTTCTTCAGCAAGTACCGAGCAATGTACTTTCACCGGTGGAAGTCCGTCAAGAGCTTCCATTACGGCCTTGTTGGTAAGTTTCATTGCTTCCTCAATTGTCTTGCCTTTTATCATTTCAGTTGCCATACTGCTGGTTGCCACTGCCGCACCGCATCCGAATGTTTTAAACTTACAGTCTCTTATTACACCATCATCATCAATATCAAGATATACTCTCATGATATCTCCGCACTTTGCATTACCCACTGTGCCGACTCCGCTGGCATTCTCTATTTCACCAACGTTCCTTGGATTTGTATAATGATCAATCACTTTTTCGCTGTACATAATTTTTCCTTTCTTTACCAATTAAAGCCTTTTTCAGTCTTTGGCATTTTTTATAAAATCCTCATAAAGCGGTGACATGCTTCTGAGTCTTTCCACAACTGCCTTTACGCTTTCAATTGTATAATCTATATCTTCTTTTGTAATTTCCTCTGAAAGAGTAAGTCTCAATGAACCATGAGCAATCTCATGAGGAAGTCCTATTGCTAAAAGCACGTGTGACGGATCTAACGAAGCGGAGGTACATGCCGAACCGCTGGATCCGCATATTCCCTTGTTATCAAGCAGAAGTAAAAGTGACTCACCTTCTATAAATTCAAAGCAGAAATTGGCGTTATTCGGAAGTCTCTTTACTCTGTCACCATTTACCCTTGAATAAGGAATTTCAGAAACTATCCGGTCTATAAGATAATCTCTCAACTCTTCCATTTCTTTTCCGTGAGCCTTCATATACTCAGATGTAATAACCGCTGCCTTTGCCATACTGACGATTCCCGGCACATTTGTCGTACCTGCTCTTTTTCCTCTTTCCTGAGCTCCGCCATGAATAAAGGCTTTATTTTTAAGACCCCTGCGCATATACATAAAACCGACACCTTTTAATCCGCCGACTTTATGACCGCTTGCACTGAGGAGGTCAATGTTCATTTCATTAACATCAATAGGTATATGGCAAAAAGCCTGAACTGCATCCGTATGGAACAAAACCCCATGTTTGTGGGCCACCTCTCCAAGTTCCGCTATCGGTTCTATTGTTCCGATTTCATTATTTGCCGTCATTATTGACACAAGTATTGTATTGTCCTTAATTGCTGCTTCAAGAGACTCCGGACTCACCAGACCATTTTCATCAACGTCAAGATAAGTCACTTCAAATCCATTTTTTTCGAGCCACTCACATGTATGAAGAATTGCATGATGTTCAATCTTGGATGTAATGATGTGGTTACCTTTTGATTTGTATGCTTCTGCAGTGGTCTTAAGTGCCCAGTTATCTGATTCACTTCCTCCACCGGTAAAATAAATCTCATTAGGCTTTGCACCTATTATTGATGCAAGCGTCTCCCTGGCTTCATCTACTGCCTTTGCCGCCTTTCCTGCAAAAGAATAAATACTGGACGGATTTCCGTAAAATTCAGTCAAATACGGCTTCACAGCCTCCACAACTTCAGGATAAACTTTTGTGGTTGCCGCATTGTCAAGATAAATCAGCTTGTCCATGATTATCGCCTTCCCTTAATAATTCCTAGTAACTTGCTATGTTTTCCATGAGTAATTATAGCATTACTTTTCCCAATGTCAACAGATTTTATAAATTTACTGCTGGTATTACTTATTGTTTCCTCTATTGATGCTTCTTTAATCAAACACATCATTTCGTCTGTTTTTCAACTTAGGAAAGTATGCCTTTTACTAATTTTTAAAGATGTTTGGAGCAAAAAAAACCTTTGTCACCAGACAAAGGTTTTTCTATGCGGACTACGGGACTTGAACCCGAACGCCCCAGGGGCACATGATCCTTAGTCATGCCTGTCTGCCAATTCCAGCAAGTCCGCATTCGATATTTCATCGCTGTGTTTCTCACACAAGTGATATAATATCACTATGAATTCTAAATGTCAACACTTTTTTTAATTTTTTCAGCAATTTTTTTATATCACTCTGTCTGAGACTCCTCTGACTCCCATTTCAGGTAACCCAGGGAATCTCCATACATGACTTTTAACCATCCGTCGTTATACCTGAACATAACATGTATCTGTTCACCTGCCTGTATTAAAACTGATGTTTCCATATTTTCTGCCTTTTCCGGATACAGCATCACATCTTTTTCAACAGATATCCAATCATCTTCCTCAATCCCCTCTGAATCATCCGGCGTAATTTCCGGGGATGGTAATTCTTCTCCCGGTTCAGGTACAGGTGATGGTGTTACTTCCGGCAGCGGATCTGCCGTTTCTGAATCTTCCGGCAGTTTTTCATCTTCAGAATCCTCAGTATCATTTTTTTCATCGTAAAAATATGCCACATTCATATCTACATATTCTCCTATACCGTCAACCCTTCCTTTATCCGTATACTGCCACATGCCGTATCTTCCTGTATAATCAGTTTCTTCAACCCAGTGAGCAAGCCATATTTCACTATAATTAAACCGTGCAATGTCCCATCTGTCATAAAGTTCGCATTTACTGCTGTAAAGAGAAGGAGTATATCCTTTACTGTCAACATACTTCAAAAAAGCATCCGCATTCTTATTAAGCTGTACATTTGACACACCTTCAAGCCGGTTTCTGTCAAATTCTTCTAAATCAAATGCCACAGGATAAGTAATATTATATCCTTTTATCCTTTCACATACCCATGCTGCCTCTTCAAGTGCCTCCGCTTCGTTTTTAGCCATGGAATAGAAATAAATTCCTACTTCCACCCCATTTTCAAGTGCTCCTTTAATATTTCTTTCAAAATAGGTATCCTCATATATCTTTCCAACCGTATTTCCTCTGAAACCGACACGAAGCATAACAAAATCAATTCCTGATGCCTTAACCTTCCCCCAGTCAATCACTCCCTGCCATTGAGAAACATCTATTCCCGCTTTTGTATAAGATGCTTCCTTATTATTAAATTCAGGAATCACTGAACCTGAAACAAAATCAACTACAGGTGCACTGTCGCTTTTTTTGTCTTCAGAATTAACCGGCTGTCTTTTTCCGTCCTCTTCATTATCAAAACCTGCAACTTCGACCTCCGGAATCACGATTTCTTCATTTGCTACACCTGCGGTATCAGATACAAGCATTTCAAATTCACCATCGTATATTTCAGCAGCAGGTACATCAGACTCTATGAATTCATTTGCTTTTTCCCCCACACTTTCCTTTGTCAAACTGCCTGTCTCAGACATCTCGTATGCTGTCATTTCATTCCCTGTATACTGAGATGCTTCCTTATTTCCGACATTAATTGAACAACCAAGACCTAAAACACCCGTCAAAAGCGTAAAAATGATCAAAGCCGCCTGAAATCTCTTCATAATTCCTCCCTTTATCATAAATCCATACTTAGGACTATTCACGTTATTTTATTTCCTTCTACAATTGTAGCAAAAATTGTTTTCTGAGTAAATAACATTTTATGGTTGTCAGACTGTTTCTATTTACAAGATATTGTTTTTTCCAAAACCAGGATTCTCTGAATCCTGTCCGTAGGAGGTTCCCATAAAAAACTGACATCTCATCGTCTTATGATTGGAGACCGGTACAAATACACTTTTTAAGAAATTCTTAGCAATTCTCACTCTGTAATAACCAAATTTTCCCATTAAAAAAACCCTTGAATAATTCAAGGGTTTTGATATGTTTCATATTATGAAACAGAGAGTATGCAGTTGATGGGACTTGAACCCACACCCAAGTACATGGACATGAACCTGAATCATGCGCGTATGCCATTCCGCCACAACTGCAAGCTCTAGTATTTTATCAAATTAAAAATGCAGTGTCAATAGTAAACATAATATGTGTTTCCGGAATTCTCAAATGCTTTTTCTGCACTTTCAAGTGTAAGCTGTACGTTTTTCCCCTGATATGGGTCTATAAATGTAATCGACTCGCTGCTATATGCCGTTATCAGTACGAAATATCCATTATATTTCGCTATAACCGGTCTGTCAGCCGATATATAATAGAAGAGTGACGAAAGGGACGCATCCTCTGCCAGAACAACATTCTCGCTCACATACTCCCTTAGAATACTGATATATGATCTTTCGCCGATATTTATATCCGAAGGCAAAACTTCACGTCCGTTATATTCCGCAAGAGAAAGTACCACTGACTGTGCTGTACTCACATTTTCCTTTGTATATCTGTTTACTCCGATAATCGTATGATTTCTATCCGACATTCCCCTCGCCCAAACAAGGTTTCCTTTGGAATCAACAACACTTCCCTTAACTTCATCCGCATACTTTATTGCCTCTGCCGGGTTTTCAAATTTCTGAAGAATCCTGCCATATGCCGTAGCATAAAAATCTTCTTTTTCCGCATATTCCAGATAAACGGAAGTATCCTTGGTGATTACCGTTGCTTTCGCTTCATAAGTTTTTGGTATCTCTGATTCTTTAACCGAAGACGGAAGTTTCAGGTAATACTGCAGTTTATATTTTTCATCACTTGACGATAATATATTTTTTTCTTCTGCCGCATCCGTTTCGGCAAGAATAACTATAACATCAGTGCTGTCAAATTCATATTCGGCACGTTTACCTTCCCCGCCATCCCGGGTTTTCCTGTACAGATTTATATTAATCACACCCTGAAGCGATTCAGTATCCGCAATATATATTCCGTCACCTGCCATATATTCCTTCACTATACTTCCGTCATTTTCGCAAATCACAAGCTGTGAATACCCCATCATGTCCTTTCCGTTATCATAATAGGATGAATTCTCTGCCGGGCCTCTGCCGTATATTATTCTATCATCAACACTTCCAAGAATACCGATTACCTCTCCCTCAGCCGCCTCAATATAATACACTTTATCTTCTGAAATATCGTGTATGACAATTCTTTTATTCTCATAATTTGCAGAATTTTCATCATAGCACACATATTTAATATCATCAAAATAAATCCAGTTTTCACCCATATTTTCAGCTTCGGTTTTCAATACATTCGTTTCAAGTTCGTACGAATACAAAGTATTCCCCAAAGTGAAAAAGTACACACCGTTATCAGTAGTATAGCTTACTCGTCCGAATTCTCCTTCTGTGTCAGCCCTGGTTTCATACGTAGGAATAAACATCTTTTCTTCAATACGGCATGTGTCAGCATGATAAGTATAATAAATTATTCCGCATCTGCCCTCATATTCTCCCTTGCCTATATAACCATATACGGCAAAATCCGCAGTTCCTTCATCATCTGCCGAAAGAAGGGTAAATCCATAATCATCATAGCCGCATTTCGATAAATCAGAGTAATCCACATAAGTCAGTACACACACAAGCCGGTTATTCTCGGTATCATAATGCCATACTCCACCCTGATATTCAAAAAGAAGCTGTTTTTTATTTTCGCTGTAAACAATATTTATTTCCGGATTACTGCTTATACCAATGCCTAAAACTGCTTTTCCTTCCTCAAATTCTCCCCCTTCAAAACACCTGTCCATTGTTCTGTCATAGTTATAGAGAAATGTTTTGAATGAAGAATACTGGAACCTGTATGTTTCCCGGCATCTGTATAATTCTTCTTTTTCCTCCGGCGCTGTTTTTATAAAAAAATCAATCGCAACGCTTGCATATGATTCATTGTATTCGGAAATAAGCGGAACTATTCTGTACACTTCCTCCGGCGACATCATTCCATAACTCAAAGCATCCATACTGGAATTAATGTCTATATGGGAATAATCCGTAATAATCTCATTATCATTTGATTCCATCACATCTGAGTATTCATAAACTTTTTCTTTGTCAAATGTGCTTTCATGAAATCCGTTTACAAATTTCATGCTTTCGGAAAGGCTTCCGAATGTTGATACTTTCAACCTTGTATAATAATAGATCCTGTTTGCCTCTGATGTTATCAAAGTAACCTTAAGAAGATATTCCACATCATCCTCTAGCTTTTCTTCTATTTTAAGTTCTGTAAAAAGTCTTCCGTCGTCACCTTCCTCAAATGATACCACCTCCAGATCCGATATTTCATCAAGACCGGGAACCGTAAGCACCTCAGCTGAAAGCTTTTTTACCGAACACTCTTTTTCATTTATATATATCCCGAATTCCCCGGCTGATGATATGGGTGTAATACTCTCTCTGAGACAGCTTTCATCCATCGGAATCACATATCCCTTTGTCTGATTTATCTCATATCCGCCGGAATAAAAACTCACAAGCGGAAGAGTTGCCTTCGCCTGCTTAACAGTCACTATATTTTCAGAATACGAATGTCTCTCCATATTCCTGTAAAAGAATACGAGTGATAAAACAAAAACTACTGCAAGAACAGCAATTCTTACTGCTGTTTTTTTCACCTGCTGCCTCCTCTCCCGTTTATGTTTCTCTCCAATCATTTCCTTGATTTCAAATCAAAAAGGTATTACAATTATTTCAACGGCAGCATAAAACTGCCCATCAAACATCAGATTGGAGATTAATTATGATAAAAGACGATTGTATTTTCTGTAAGATTGCTAATGGAATCATTCCATCTGCAACAGTATATGAAGATGATGATTTCAGAGCAATTTTAGACATTGCTCCCGCACATAAAGGTCATACCATCATTCTTCCAAAAGCTCATGCGGACAATATTTATGAACTTAGTGATTCATGTGCTTCCAAAGCACTTCCTGTTGCAAAGAAAATTGCCGCTGCCATAAAGGCAGAAACCGGCTGTGACGGCATCAACATACTTCAAAACAACGAAACAGCTGCCGGTCAGTCTGTTTTCCATTTTCATATTCATGTAATTCCACGTTATGAAAATGACGGCATTCTCCCTGTTTGGGAACAGGGAGCTTACGCAGAATGCGAAGCCGACAACTTAGCAAATGCCATCAGAGAAAGAGTTTAACTCTTTCTCATGGTATCCTTAATTAATCCAACAATTATATTTTCCGCATCCGAACCTGCTGCACCTGACATTGCCTTAACATAAATTTCCTTATCTCTTTCAATTTTTTCAAGTGCTTCCATAATTGTTTTCTCATTTGCATCCTCATCCTTGATCACCAAGGAAAATCCCTGTTTTTCGAAGGATTCAGCGTTAAGAATCTGATCTCCTCTGCTTGCCTGTGCACTGAGCGGAATTAAAATGTTCGGTTTTTTTAATGCTGAAAGTTCGCAAATCGCATTAGCTCCGGCTCTTGAAATAACTACATCTGCCGCAGCAAGAAGGTCTTTCATTTCCTTATCACAGTATTCTATCTGAACATATCCTTTTCTGTCATTATATGAAACATCCGTTTTACCTTTACCGCAAAGATGAGCTATATCATATTTCTTCAGCAATGTATCAAGACTCCCTCTTACCGCCTCATTAACATTTTTTGCCCCGGTACTTCCGCCCACTACAAGAAGAAGCGGTTTTTCTCCGTCAAATCCCAAATATTCATATGCTTTTTCCTTGCTTCCGTTGAAAAGCTCTTTTCGTATCGGTGTTCCGGTATAAATTCCTTTTCCTTCAGGCAGGCATTTTACTGTTTCCGGAAAATTACAGCACACTTTGGTTGCTGCCGGAATGGCAATCTTATTAGCAAGTCCCGGAGTCATATCCGATTCATGTATTATTACCGGAACCTTACGGCTCTTTGCTCCCAAAACCACAGGAACCGATACAAATCCGCCTTTAGAAAAACATATATCCGGATTGATTTCTTTTATTATTTTCTTTGCCTCTGAAAATCCTTTAATAACCCTGAACGGGTCGGTAAAATTTTTCCAATCAAAATAACGCCTTAATTTTCCTGTTGAAATACCATAATACCTTACACCAAGATCTTCAATCAGTTTTTTCTCTATTCCTTGCTTTGAACCTATATAACTTATTTCAAAACCTTCCTGTCTGAGTCTTGCAATAAGTGCAATATTAGGCATTACATGACCAGCAGTTCCTCCACCGGTAAAAACTATTTTCTTCATATTACAGCCTCTTTTCACATCATTAAAATGGGTCCACACCGGTGGACCCTTCTCTTATGTATCAAAGATATTTTGCTATTGCCGTTGCAAGCTGATCCGGACATGACGTTGATTTATATCCGCATCTGATTCCTTTAAGTCTTGCAACAACTTCTGTTGCTTCCATTCCTTCCACAAGTGTTGCAACACCCTGTGTGTTACCGCTGCATCCGCCTACAAATCTTACATTTCTCACGATTTGTCTTCCGTTTTCCTCACATATATCAAATTCTATCTGGGAAGCACATACTCCCTGTGTTCTGTATACCATTTTTCCTCATTTCTTAGCGGTTAGTATTTTCCATATTGTTTCCGACTGTCATCATCCGCTAAAAACGACAGCCTAAGACACCTAAAGGCAATACACAGTATACCATGTATTGCCAATATCATGCATTACTTTTTTTCAAAATTGCATCTTCCGTAAAATCAATTATTGCTGTTTGCCGCAAGCTCTTTTACTAAAACCACCAGGTGTTTTATTGCCGCTTCCTCAAACTTATCATAATCCATATTTGCCGAACCGTCTGCTTTATCCGAGATTGCACGCAATACAAGGAACGGTATATCATTAAGATATGCAACCTGTGCCATTGATGCACCTTCCATTTCCGTACATTTTCCGCTAAATTCCTCTACAAGGAATTTTTTCTTTGCCGCATCTGCAACGAAAACATCACCGCTCAGAACCCTACCTCTGTGCACATTAATCTCAGTAATCTTTGTTTTACATATTTCTACGGCCTTACGGGCCATTTCCCCATCAGCCTCAAACACTGATTTATCCATCTGCGGAATCACTCCCGGCTTATACCCGAAAGCAACCGCATCCATGTCATGCTGAATACAATCTGTTGATACAACAATGTCTCCTATATCTATGGATGCATCCAGTGAACCGGCCACACCTGTATTTATCAAACTCTTTACTCCATATGCATCAATAAGCTTTTGGGCACATGCTGCCATATTAACCTTTCCAATTCCGGATTTTACAATTACCGCATCCGTTCCTGAAAGCTTTCCTACATAAAACTTCCAAACACCTTTTTCCTCAACATGCTTGTCAGTCATTGAAGAATAAAGTTCCGCAACTTCTTCTTCCATTGCTCCGATAATTCCTATCATCTGTACCTCCGGTTTCTACACATCATATCCGTTTGGATTAGCAGACTGCCATCTCCAGGTATCTCTGCACATATCTTCAAGTGTCTTCTCTGCAGCCCATCCCAGTACCTCTCTTGCCTTCTTAGGATCTGCATAGCACTCATCAACATCACCTGAACGTCTTGGCGCGATCACATAAGGAATCTTTATACCATTTGCTTTCTCAAACGCCTTTACCATATCAAGCACCGAATATCCGACACCTGTTCCGAGATTGAATATCTCTGTTCCGACATGCTCATCTGCATATCTGATTGCCGCAACGTGACCCTTTGCAAGATCTACGACATGAATATAATCCCTTACGCCCGTACCATCATGTGTCTTGTAATCATTGCCAAAAACATTAAGATGATCCCTCTTACCTACTGCAACCTGTGCAATATATGGGAAGAGATTATTTGGAACTCCCTGTGGATCCTCCCCAATACGTCCGCTTTCGTGTGCACCTACCGGGTTAAAGTATCTCAACAGAACAACACTTAAATCCTTATCGGCAAAACTTGTATCTCTGAGAATTCTCTCCATCATCCATTTAGTCCAGCCATAAGGATTTGTACACTCCCCAAGCTTTGTATCTTCCGTAAGAGGCACGGTCTCAGGATCACCATAAACCGTTGCTGATGAAGAGAAAATAATCTTTTTACAATCATATTCCTTCATAACCTCAAGAAGAGTAAGTGTTGTGTCTATATTGTTTCTGTAATATCTCAATGGATTTGCAACTGACTCTCCTACCGCTTTGAGTCCTGCAAAATGAATTACAGAGTCGATACTTTCCTTTTCAAACACTTCCTTGAGTGCTGTTTTATCAGCAACATCAACTTCATATGCTCTGATACGTACACCTGTTATCTCTTCAAGCCTGTTAATAACCTCCGGCTTTGAATTGTCATAATTATCAGCAATTACAACTTCATAACCTGATTTAATAAGCTCAACGGCTGTATGACTTCCTATATAGCCAGCACCGCCTGCTAAAAGAATTGACATAATTCCCACCTCTTTGTATTTTATTTATCGGCCAGATTTATTCGTATGAGTGATTTCTTAAGTGCTATTTCCGCACGTTCCATGTTAATGTTTATATCAGAAGAAGCCATTCTCCTCTCCGCACGGATTTTTGCTTCTCTGGCTCTGTTTACATCAATTTCATCCGGCCATTCACATGCTTCCGAAAGTATCACCACCTTATCAGGGAGAATCTGAATAAATCCCTCAAGCAGCGACGCTTCCTTCACTTCACCATTGTTATAAATTCGAAGTATTCCGGGTGCAACGATAGCCGTAAGAGGTATATGATTTTTGTATATACCTATATCACCTTCTGTAGTCGTAAGCTCCACCATATCAGCTTCATCATCAAAAAAAACTCTTTCAGGTGCTAACACTGTCAGTTTAAAAACATCCGCATTTGCCATACTTTCACCTGCTTACTTGTCCCTGTTGTTATATCTTTCCACAACATCATCAATTCCGCCTGCATTAAGGAAGTAACTTTCCGGAATATCATCATGCTTCCCTTCAAGAATCTCCTTAAAACTCTGAATCGTCTCTGATATAGGAACATATTTTCCCGGAAGTCCGGTAAACTGCTCTGCCACGTTGAACGGCTGTGAAAGGAATCTCTGTACCTTACGTGCTCTTGATACAAGTATCTTATCATCTTCCGAAAGCTCATCCATTCCGAGAATTGCAATTATATCCTGAAGTTCTTTATATTTCTGAAGAATCTCCTGAACACCTCTTGCAACTTTATAATGTTCTTCTCCTAAAATTCTCGGATCAAGTATTCTTGATGTTGATTCCAAAGGATCTACTGCCGGATAAATACCAAGCTCAACTATTGATCTTGAAAGTACCGTTGTGGCATCAAGATGTGCAAAAGTTGTTGCCGGAGCCGGATCGGTAAGATCATCTGCCGGAACATAAACAGCCTGAACTGACGTAATTGAACCGTTCTTTGTTGACGTGATACGCTCCTGAAGTGCACCCATTTCCGTCTGAAGCGTAGGCTGGTAACCTACTGCGGACGGCATACGACCAAGAAGTGCCGAAACTTCGGAACCTGCCTGCGTAAATCTAAAGATATTATCAATAAAGAGGAGCACGTCCTTTCCGCCCTTGTCCCTGAAATACTCAGCCATTGTAAGACCTGTAAGACCAACTCTCATTCTTGCTCCCGGCGGCTCATTCATCTGACCGAAAACCATTGTTGTTTTATCAATAACTCCGGAATCGATCATTTCATAATAAAGATCATTTCCTTCTCGTGTTCTCTCACCTACACCGGTGAAAACCGAATAACCGCCGTGTTCTGTCGCAATATTAGTTATAAGTTCTTGAATGAGAACCGTTTTTCCCACTCCGGCACCACCAAAAAGACCGATTTTTCCACCCTTCTGATAAGGACAGAGAAGATCAACAACCTTAATACCGGTTTCAAGCATTTCTGTTTCTGTTGACTGCTCCGCAAAACTTGGTGCCTTCCTGTGAATAGGAAGATACTCTACATTTTCCGGAGCAGGTTTTTCATCTATAGGGTTGCCAAGAACATTAAACATACGACCCAGAGTATTTGTTCCGACCGGAACCATTATAGGATTTCCGGTTGCCTCTGCTTCCATGCCTCTTACCAGCCCGTCAGTAGTACCCATGGCAATACATCTGACAGTATCGTCTCCGAGATGCTGTGCTACCTCTGAAACAAGCACTTCTCCGCTGCTTCTGGTAATCTTAACTGCATCATTAATTTCCGGAAGTTTTCCCTCCGGAAATTTAATATCGAGGACGGCACCGATAATCTGGGTAATTTTACCTGTTGCTTTATTATCCAATGTTTTTCTCCTTCCGGCTATTGATTAATAGCATTTGCACCTGCAATTATTTCAGTAAGTTCCTGGGTTATTGTTCCCTGTCTTGCCCTGTTATACTGCAGTTCAAGTGTTGAAATCATTTCCTCTGCGTTGCTCGTTGCATTGTCCATTGCCTGCATTCTTGCTCCATTTTCACTTGCAACAGCCTCAACAAGCGCACCATAAATTTCACCGCTTATATATTTCGGCATAATCATTTCCAATGCTTCTTCAGGTTCCGGTTCAAAGTTCATAAGTGTAATTGAATCTTCTTCACTTACATTTAACTCATCCGCTGGAAGTAATTTCAACAGAGTAGGTACATGTGTAACCGTATTTTTAAATATTGTGTAAGCTATATATATTTCACTTACATTACCTTTTTCATATTCACTCATCACATCTGATGCAAGTCTTGATGCATCACTGTAAAGAGGTGCATTCATCACCTCTGATCTGTCATCCGCTATGGTATAACCCTTTCTGGCAAGAATCTCAGAGGCTTTTCTTCCAAGTGCGTAAATTACAACGTCTTCTTTATTAAATCCGCTTTCCGTAATAAGCTTTACAATATTCCCGTTATAGCCTCCGGCAAGTCCCCTGTTTGAGGAAATACATATTATTGCCTTTTTACCGCCTTCATGCTTTTCTGAATATTTCCGTCTTATTTCCGGAGTCGATCTCTGTAGCATAGACGAAACAACCTGATACAGACTATTAAAATACGGTTTTGATTCCTCTGCCACGCTCTTCGCCTTTTGAAGCTTTACCGTAGACACAAGCTTCATTGCTTTGGTTATCTGCCCCGTACTTTGAATACTTGATTTACGCCTCTTGATATCCCTCATTGAGGCCATAGTTCATTACCTCCCGATTTAAACAAAATCTGCCTTGCATTCCTTTATTGCTTTAACAAGAAGATTTTCAATTTCCTCGCTCATAACCTTTTTTGAACGTATTGACTCGAAAATTTCATTGTGTTTTGTATCAATAAGCTCAATGAGACTTCTTTCAAATTCAGTAATTCTTTCAACCGGAATATCAAGAAGGTATTTTCTAGTGGCAGCATATATTATAACAATCTGCTGTTCTACCGGCATAGGCTTATACTGAGGCTGTTTGAGAATTTCTTTAATTCTTTCACCCTGTGCAAGTTTTTCCTTAGTATCGGCATCAAGATCCGAGCCAAACTGTGAGAACGCCGCAAGTTCCCTGAACTGTGCCAGGTCGATACGTATTGTTCCCGCAATCTTCTTCATCGCTTTTATCTGTGCTGAACCGCCTACCCTGGACACTGAAAGTCCTGCATTAACAGCCGGTCTGAAGCCCGAGTTAAACATTTCTGTTTCAAGATATATCTGTCCGTCGGTAATTGAAATAACGTTAGTCGGAATATATGCTGAAACATCTCCTGCCTGCGTTTCAATTATAGGAAGTGCCGTAAGAGAACCTCCTCCCAGCGAATCATTAAGTCGTGCTGCTCTTTCAAGAAGTCTTGAATGCAGATAGAATACATCTCCCGGATATGCCTCACGTCCCGGCGGTCTCTTAAGTAAAAGCGAAAGTGTACGATATGCGGCTGCATGCTTACTTAAATCGTCATATACGATAAGAACATCCTGTCCGTTTTCCATCCATTCCTCACCGATTGCACATCCCGAATAAGGTGCAATGTACTGTAAAGGTGCAAGTTCGGAAGCTGTTGCCGCAACAACAGTTGTATAATCCATTGCGCCATATTCTGTAAGAGTTTTTACTATGGATGCAACTGTTGAGGCTTTCTGTCCGATTGCCACATAAATACACTTAACGTTTTCATTTTTCTGGTTAATTATCGTATCAATGGCTATAGCCGTCTTTCCTGTCTGACGATCACCTATAATAAGCTCTCTCTGACCTCTTCCGATAGGCACCATTGAATCAATTGCTTTAATTCCAGTCTGTAATGGAGTATCTACAGATTTTCTTGAGATTACACCGCTTGCAACTCTTTCAATAGGACGAAATCTGTTTCCTGCTATAGGACCTTTTCCGTCGATTGGCTGACCGAGTGCATTTACAACTCTTCCGAGCATGGCATCGCCAACCGGCACTTCGACCACTCGTCCCGTTGTTTTTACGGTATCTCCCTCATTAATATTTTTTGAATCACCGAGCAAAACGGCACCGACATTATCCTGCTCAAGGTTTAATACCATACCGTAAACTTCACCCGGAAATTCAAGTAATTCACCCTGCATGGCTTTTTCAAGTCCATGAATTCTTGCAATTCCGTCTGCAACCTGGATGACCGTTCCCACATCAGAAACAACAAGCTTTGCACTGTATCTGTTAATCTGCTCTTTAATTACTGAACTGATTTCTTCCGGTTTTAAATTCAAAGCCCATTACCACCCTTTCTATAATTGTACCTGACGCAGTTCTTTAACCATTCCGTCAAGCTTTGTCCTTATACTGTTATCCAGAATACGGTCCCTGATTCTTATAACCATTCCGCCTATAAGGCTGTCATCAACCTCATAGTGCATCTCCAAATTCCTGTATTCCGTTGTCTCGAGAATTTTATTCTCCAGAGCTTTTTTCTTGTCATCAGAAAGACTGACTGCACTTGATACATACACAACACCCGTTCCGAGTTTTTCCTTAGCCATGCCTATAAAGGTTCTGATGATACTCTTTAAAAGCTTTTCCCTGCCATTCACTATTATCTGAATCATAAGACCGATTATCTCTGAAGAAAATGCATCACTGAAGCATTTCTCAGTAACATTTTTTTTCTCTTCAGCAGTAATTCTTGGATTTGTATACAATCTCAATAATTCATCATCGGATTCAAAAATATCAATTAAAACCTCCGTTTCCTCCAGAAAACGCTCCAGTTTATTTTCTGACATTCCGATTTCCAACAGTGCCTCAGCATATCTTTCTTCTACTATTGCCATGTTGATTCACCCATTTCACTAATGACCTCATCTACCAAAGCCGCCTGCTTTTCTTTGTCCATTTTTTCAGAGATAAATTTTCCGGCAATTGCCTCAGCAACGTCTATCATCTCATGCTTAACCTCATCTCTGGCTCTGTTCTTTTCAAGTTCTATCTCCTTGTCAGCGCGCTCACGAATACGCATAGCTTCCTCTTTTGCCTCATTGACAATTTCATCCCTGTGCTTATCGGCACGCTTGCGACCATCACTTATGATCGCATCTGCCTCTTTAGAAGCATCAAGAAGTCTGGCTTCGTATTCCTTTTTAAACTCAAGAGCATCAATTTTGTCTCTTTCAGCATCCGCTATATCAGCCTGAACCTTCTCCTGTCTCTTTCTGAGAAGATCCCTTGCCGGGTTAAAAACAAGATAAGACAGCAAAAAGAAAAGAAATAACACGGCACAGGCAACAATAAGTGTATCCATAAGAAGCTGTGCATCAAGACCAAACACACGCTCCGAAACCGGTTCCTCCGCCGCTAACAAAAAACATTGTACATTTAACATGTTTATCACCTTTTTTTGCTTCTTTTAATTACAATTCTCAACTATAAACTGATTCACCTGTTTAATCGGTTTCTTTGACCATAAATAAGTCTGTTTACTAAGCTGACCATTTTATCGAAAAACGCCAAAGGCGTTTCTTCGACATAAACAGGTTTGTTTACAAACCTGTTTATTATTACCAAGGCTTCTTATACGGATTTGCAAACAGAAGTATAATCGCTACCGCAAAGCCATAAAGACCTGTTGTTTCTGCAACAGCCTGTCCTACAAGCATTGTTGACATAATTGTACCTTTCGCTCCCGGATTACGTCCTACTGCCGAAGCTCCGTATCCGGCCGCAATGCCCTGTCCGACTCCGGGACCGATACCTGCGATAAGTGCAAGTCCTGCTCCGATTGCTGAACATCCCTGTACAAAAAAACTGTTAAATTCGCCCATTATTTTTTCCTCCATGTTTTTACTTTTAAATTAACTTTCTTCCGGACTTGTTTACAGTCCGGGTCATTACATAGCATGCTTGCCTGTCTTTAAAAAATTCCTGCAGACAGGCTAATCCTATTTCCAAGTCTGCATGTCTGTCCTATTCATCAAAATTCTGTGATATAAATACCATCGTCAGCATACAGAAAACATATGTCTGGATACATCCTGAAAACACATCAAAATACGCATGAAGTGCTCCCGGCCAGAACCAAAGTATTGCTTTAGGCAGTAATCCGTAAACCAATGCCATAAGAACCGTTCCACTAAGTACATTTCCAAAAAGACGAAGTGACATTGAAAGCGGTGTTGCAAATTCGCCGATTACATTAATCGGAGTAAGCAGCAGCGGTTTTGCCAGATCAGTAATATGCCTCATTTTCTGGTACTTGAAACCATTATAATGAATCAATACAAAAGTCATCAGTGCCAATGCCAATGTTGTACCATAATCAGCTGTCGGTGCTCTGAGTCCGAATATACCTGAAATATTGCTCACAAGAATAAAAGCAAATATTGTACCGATATAATTTGCAAATGCCATTCCATGCTTTTCGCCCATATTGGTCTTAACAAGATTATCAAGCGTTTCCACCATAAGTTCGATTAAATTAAGAAATCCCGAGGGTTTTTTATATGGATCTGCCTTCTTTATTGCCCTATTGGCTGCTATTGCAAAAATAAGAAGAACCAGCAAAACAATCACAAGACTTACATGCGTTGTCGTAAGCCAAAACGTTTTCCCGAAAAGCTTATACTTTAGAAGTCCGTTTACACCAACCGAAACCTCAGATGCAATAACCGGATTACTCTTTGCAACAAATCCCAGAAGCACTTTGCTTCCTAAATCCACCTTTCACGCCTCCTTTTACATATTATGTTTTTTTATGAATCCAAGCATCACCGGAGTGACGTAGATTGCAATCTTAAATGTTAAAAGACCTGCCAAGGCACCAATCGGAGCCATTTCACCCAAAATCGCTGAGCTTCCGATTCCCATCAATGCAATAACCATCAGTCTTATAACAGCATCTCTCCTCATAATTTTCCGGCTTCTTTCCGAATCATCATCAAGAGATGCTTTAAGTGATTTATCAAGGCTTTGAATATAAAACAGTTCTGCTGCATAAACCGCTGCCAGTCCCAGGATAAAACTGACGCGCTTCGGAACGAACAGGCCTGCAATCAATACTATTACGTCAACTGCCGTTGTCGACATAATCATAGCCTTTTTTGTTAATACCGCTTCTTCTATTCCCTGCATTTCTTCAGGGCTTCCGGGAATAATATAGTCTACATCATCTGTTTCCTCATCTTCCGGTGCAATTTTATCTATAATACTCCTTGCCTTCGGATTCAAACCTCTGATACCATCATTCCTCATTTTCAAACCTCTTTTTTCCCTTCCAGCTTATAAATTCTTTCTCTGCTTCCTGTTTAAGAAGTTCTTCCGGCGTGATTACCCTTTTATATTTATCAATTTTCGGTGTGCGAGTATATTTTTTCAGCATCTGATATACATTCCTGTATCCTGCAGCACCACCAAGTACAAGACCGGGAATTATAAGCCATTCCGCACCTGACCATTTACCTGCATAATAACCGCAGATACCACCAAGTGCAAGCGGTACCATCATATTAATTCCAACCTGAAAAATCAGGAACAGACATTGAACAGCTTCTCTTTTGTCTTTGTCTCTTCTTTCCATTTTCCATACTCCTGAAGGAATTTTTAATAAAAAGTATTAACCATCCGAATTAACAAAGTCAGAAAAAGACAAAAAAACTCAGACCAGTCTATCTTTTTGTAGTTATATATTATATCAAAATAACGGGACACATGTCTACAATCAAATGTTCAAAAAAAATTAAGACACTCTAAAAATTCTCTAAACAGCCTTTTTCTGTCGTCAAATTTTACAAGTGTCTTTATTCTGTATTTTATCGTTCAATCTGATTTATTCTTCTTTGATGCCTCTCCTCATTTGAGAATTCAGTGTCAAGGAAAGTATCCGTTATCTTAATTGCCTCTTCCTCAGAAACAACCTTTGCGCCCATTGCCAGCATATTGGAATTGTTATGAAGTCTTGTAAGCTCAGCTGTCATAACATTATGACAAAGTGCACATCTTATGCCGGGATAACGATTGGCCGTAATCGAAATACCTATTCCCGTACTGCAGATAAGAATCCCCCTGTCACAGCTTCCATCCAAAACCGCTTCTGCAGCAGCCTTGGCAAACACAGGATAATCACAGGACTCCGTACCATAGGTACCAAAATCCCTGTATTCGATTCCCCTTTTCTCAAGATGCTTTTTTATTACCTGCATCAATGCATAACCACCATGATCACATCCTAATGATATCATATCCATACCTCCAAAAATTTATTCCCTTTCCAGGATTAATGCCAGTTTTTTTATAATTACCGACATCTGCATATAACACTTTTCATAATCAATAAGATTACCGCCATAAGGATCTTCTATACATTCTTCATTAACCAGTGAACTCAGTACCTCCGCATGAGCGTACGGAAATCTTGCGGCAAGTTCCTGCTTTTCTTCTTCATTCATGGCAAGCAGAAGTGTATCTTTATGAACATCTTCTTCCTCAATCCGCCTTGTTTTTTCTTCTGCCACAGTCAATCCGTGGCTTCCGAGAACAACCTCTATTTTAGGATTTACCGGTCCTTCAAAAAGAACAACTAACCCTCTGGATGCAACCTCTACCATTTTCCCCTTATAAACATCCCTGAAAATCGCTTCCGCCATCGGGCTGAGTGCAGCATTATCCCTGCATACAAAAATAATCCTAGAAAACTCCATTTTTCCTCCTCACACCGCATCCAAAGACGTTAACGTTCCAAATCATATTGATTTTCGGGCTATAACGGTCACAATCAGATACTTATTATGTCATATCCTGCCGCCTTAAGCAGTCTGTTCATTATTGCCTGTCCTACCCCTGCCGTTGAAAAACATTCTCCGTAAATATATTCCGCTCCAACCTCATCAAACTGTCTTAAAACATCAAATAGATGAGAGGCAATTTCTTCTTCGTTATCACGCCTTCCCAAACTTAAAACATAATCAGCATGGTAAAAATCCCTGCTTTCCTCGGTAGCCAGAACAGCTGTCACCCTTCCTTCTGTTTTTCTTATCTCAATTTCAGAATTAATCCTCTCAACAACTTGCTCGGGCTCACCCTCAAAGATTTCAAGTCTGCCTTTCGGTGCATAATGTCTGTATTTCATTCCTGGAGCCTTAGCAACAACATTTTCCTGCTTTTTCTTAGAAACAACAGCTTTATCGTATTCTATATCCGGTACTATCTCTCTGAGACTGTCTATTGTTATATATCCGGGTCTTAATATAAGAGGTTTATCCGACGACATATCCACTATTGTTGACTCAAGCCCGATTCTGACAGCTCCGCCGTCAATTATCATCGGAATTCTACCGTCAAGATCCTCTACGCAATGCTCAGCCCTTGTAGTGCTCGGTCTTCCCGATGCATTAGCACTTGGTGCCGCTACATAAATTCCCGATTTTTTTATAAGTCCTGCCGCAATTTCATCGGACGGCATTCTTACAGCTACAGTATCAAGACCGCCGGTAGTCGCCTTGGGAACGATTTCCGACTTCTTTACGATTATTGTAAGCGGTCCCGGCCAAAAGCGGTCTGCAAGCCTATACGTATCTTCAGAAATGTCCCTTCCAAGTTTCTTCAAGTCTGCTTTATCTGCTATATGCACAATCAAAGGATTATCTGATGGTCTGCCCTTCGCCTTATAAATACGGGATGCCGCTGTTTCATCCAGAGCATTTCCGCCGAGACCATAAACAGTCTCCGTCGGAAATGCAACCAGTTCTCCTTTTTTTAATATTTCTGCCGCTTCCGCCAAATCATCATCATTGATTCTGTTTCTGTCAATCTTTAATAATTTTGTATTATACAAGCGCTCCATAATATTCTCCGGATTATTTTCTGTCGCACATTGCTTCATATTCCATATGATGACCGACGTATTTATATGCCGGTCTGATTATTTTGCCATTGTTGATTATCTCTTCCAATCTGTGTGCACTCCAGCCTGATATACGGGCAATCGCAAACAACGGTGTATACATTTCCGTCGGAATCTGAAGCATATCATAAACAAGTCCGCTGTAGAAGTCCACATTTGCACAAACCGGTTTAAAAGTTCTTTTGTTTTCTATGATCAATCTCTTCGCAATGGTTTCAACTCTGTCATAAAGTTCAAATTCTTCCATTCTGCCTTTTTCCATTGCAAGTTTCTTTGCATATTCCTTTAGACAGATTTCCCTTGGATCAGAAATTGTATATACGGCATGTCCCATTCCGTATATAAGACCTTTGTGATCAAATTCCTGTTTATTCAGAATTCCTTTAAGATATTCTTCTATTTTCTCCTCATTCTTCCAATCACTGACCTTCTCCATAAGATCCAAAAACATTGCTCTTGCTTTAAGATTTGCGCCGCCGTGACGTGGTCCTTTCAATGAAGAAATCGCTGCCGATATCGCTGAATATGTGTCAGTTCCTGATGAAGTAACAACATGTGTTGTAAATGTTGAGTTATTACCGCCGCCATGTTCCGCATGAAGAACAAGTGCAACATCAAGTACCTTAGCTTCAAGTTCGGTATATTCTCCCGAAGGACGAATCATTGCGAGGATGTTCTCCGCAATTGACTTTGAAGGATCAGGATTTCTGAGCATCAATGAGCTCTTCTTGTTAATATGCTGATCAGCCCAATACGCATATACCGAAATTACCGGTATCTTAGCAATAAGATTTATTGACTGTAAAAGTACATTCGATACAGATGTATCCTCAGGATTTGCATCATACGAATATAGTGTAAGAAGACTTCTCTGAAGTGCGTTCATGATATTGCTGCTCGGAGCTTTCATAATAACGTCTCTTGAAAACTTTCTCGAAAGATCCATCTGCTGATGTAAAATTTCAATAAAGTTCTTAAGCTGGGTTTCGTTCGGAAGAGCACCGAAAAGAAGCAAATATGAAGCCTCTTCAAAAGCATTTTTTCTTCCCTGAAGTCCTTTTATGAAATCAAGTACGTTATACCCCTGATAATAAAGTCTTCCTTCCGAAGGCACCTTCACTCCGTTTACTAAATCATAAGAAACAACATCGGATATTTCCGTAAGTCCTGTCAAAACTCCCTTTCCGTTACTGTCTCTGAGTCCTCTTTTAACGTCATATTCCAGATAAAGATTTTGGTCAATTGCTCCCGAACTCATACATTCACCGAGCAGGGTTGAAAACTTTTCTTCCATCTCCGGATTAAGATCCATCATCGTTACAGCCATAAATTTACTCCTTCCGAAATACAAACTTGATATATGCAAATCCAATTAAAAATTGAAACAACAAATCTTAGGTACAATAAAGCAAAAAAGGACGCTGCATACGGCAACGTCCCATAAAATATCACAATATCTGATACAAATTCAGAAATATAACATTAGTTGTCATCCGAGTGATATAAACTTCTCCACTCAAGATCCCCATTGCTCAATCCCTTAATAAGCATTTCCGCAGTTGCTATGTTTGTTGCAAGCGGTATGCTGTAAGTATCACACAACGGGATAACTTTATTGAAAAGATTCTCATAATTTGAGAATTTAGTTACATCCCTGAGGAAAATTACCATATCCAGTTCGTTCTGTTCTATCATGGTAGCAAGCTGCTGTTCACCACCAAGCGAACCTGACAGGAACTTGTGTACATGAAGATTGCTTGCTTCCTCAATCACACGTCCTGTGACCCCTGTAGAATATAATGAGTGCTTCCCCAGTATACCTTTATATGCAATACAGAGATTCTGCATAAGCATCTTACGAGCATCATCTGCAATAAGTCCTATGTTCATATAAGACCTCCATTCCCCAATCTACCTATCATAATTCTTTTTATATTAAGAGTACATCATTCGGCACCAAAATTCAACAACAAATTTAATTTTCGGAGGAATTTAAATATTTCGTAACACCTTCAAAAATGCATTCCGCAACAGTATCTCTGTAGGTCTTTGTCATCAGCTTTTTTTCCTCCTCCGGATTGCTCATAAATCCGCATTCTACGATTACTATAGGAATTTCCGTATGAACAAAGAGATAGTAATCATCATTCTTTTTTACCTGTCTCCTGTTTTCACTGTCTGCATTCAGCAATGACTCCTGTATGTTCTCTGCAAGGTTTTGCGCCTCGGACCCGGCTCCCGAATAAAAAACCTGAGCACCTTTGACCTTACTGTCAGGGAAACTGTTCTGATGTATTGAGACAACAATCCCGGCTCCCGAATCCCTTATTATGTCTACACGATTTTCCAAATCTTCAACTTTACCATAATCGCCTGTACACGTATCACTATCATCTTCTCTGGTCATCACCACCTTGTATCCTTCATTTTCCAACAGTTTTTTAAGCTCTATGGCAATTTCCAGATTAATATCCTTCTCAAGGTTCCCGTTTGCTGATACTTTACCGGGATCTGCACCACCATGCCCCGGATCTATTGCTATGATCCCAAGGTTTGCCTCATAGCTTTCACTGCTTCCGTCATCATTATAAACCGTGACTTTCCCACACTCTTCGTCTTTTTCGTCATCAGCCATATTTACACGCACAGCATATATTCCCACTGCCAGCAAAACAGCAACAATAACAAACAATACTATTTTCCGTCCCATATAGAATCACAAAATGTTTTTTTATGATTCTATTCCTCTTCTTCCGGTAATATGCGACCGCTTCTGACAGGAATTCCATTTACTGTCACATTATCATCTAACATGATTACAATGCATCTTTTTCCGTCTACCATTTTTGTTTCCAGAAGTTCTGAATTTTCAGGACTTACTTTTATTTCAACATTTGCGGTTTTTACCTTCACAGCCTTGGTATCAACTATATTGGTTGCCTGTAAAACACCTTTTTCACCAATTTCTTCATCGAAATGCTGTTCAAATTCCGCACATTTTTCCTGTCTTACACCACACGCTTCCAGTACTTTTACACATTCCGTTTTGTCAAGTATCACTGGTGCCGGTTCATCCTTGTTTTCGGCAACCATTTCATTAACCTTTTCCTGGATATTGCGGACAACCTCATATTCACATTCTTCCGCAAGACTCTTTGTTATAAGTTCATGAAAACTTTCTTTCTGATTTCCTGCTGTCATTATCCCTGTTTGACCAAGTATGCATTCCATAAATGACATGTTAGGTTTTTCTGCATTTTTTGTATAATACAAAGCCGCATGAATATCCGTACTTCTGTCATTAAATGCCGGAAACAAAAAACCGTGTGCCGGAAGAGATAAAACCCACTTTCTCTCCTTAGCAGCAAAATGACAACTGTCCATATCATACGAAAGAGCAGGTTTTTCAAGTTCAACCGGACATATACAGCAGATGATATGCTCATAAACCTCATCTGAAGCATCGTCCATATCAAGTCCGTCACTTGTCATTCCAGGAATGTCATACGCCGCATGAACAAGCAGTATAAGGTAGTTTCCCACATAATCATAGCTGTCAATGACCCTGTCATAGAATTTATCGAGCAGTTCCTCATCTTTAAGTCCTGAACTTCTCAGGTCCATTAACATTTTTTGTTGTCCGTCACCGAATTCACTGTCTAATGAAAATTCAATATTTAAAAGATTTTTCCCCAGAGTTCCGGACAGCGACTTTGAAAAGATTTCAAAATATTTAAATGTTTCTTCCTCAGGCAGACACAAAAAAGTATCATTGATTTTTGATATTTTTTCTTTTTCAGAACCTACATAACATCCGGCAATCTTTGAAATCGTACTTCCCGAATGTGTAAACTGTTTCTTTATTTCACTTATTTCCTTTTTTACCATACTTCCTCCGATAATAATCCGTTTTTTTATAATTACTTAGAAAAAACTGACCGGAGCTTAATCCGGTCAGTTTACTGACATCATTACTCATTAGTTTTTTCTGATGGAATGTTTGCAAATCCCTCAATAATATCATCTATCGAAAGTCTCACCGGATGAGTGAACAAATCGAGAACTATATCAAAAGCCTCTGTCATATTTTCGGCAATTTCCAGGGCTTTTACAGCCGGCATTCTTATAATTCCGCCCTTACTGTTATCTACATTCTTTATTTCCTCATCTCTTGAAAACCAAGGCATAACTTTCATCCCCTGTTTGTTAATCAAAAGCTGTGGAATTATTCTTATTTCTCCACCCGGATTTGCAGGCATACCATTTTTTATATTATCTTCTATTCTCTTTTTTTCTTTTTCACTCACCACCAATTTAGCAGGCATGTAAATAAATGCCTGTTTCAAAGCATTAAATACGCTGGATAAATTAGTTTCACTCGGGGAAGAAGCCTGTCTGTCAATAAGACATGACAATGTAAATTCTTTCTGTTTTTCTTCTTCCGGTAAATTAAGACCGTTCATTCTGCACCTCATTTCAGCACATGCTTATAAAACAGTGCTTTTTATTCTAAGTTGTACTTTTTATCATAACATCCGATTCTGATTCGTTCAGTAACCTTTTCTTTGCTGAGAGGTTTATCAAAGAAATAACCCTGAACATTTTCACAGCCGACTTTCATAAGAAACTTTATCTGCTCTTCCGTTTCTATGCCCTCCGTGATTACTTCCATGTTATATGCCTCTGCAAGATTGACGATGCTCTTTACCATGATTTCATCATGTTCTGTAAATTTTTCAAGGTTAACAAAGCTCCTGTCTATTTTAAGAACATCTGCATTCATCATCCTTAAAACATTAAGCGATGAATATCCGGTACCAAAATCGTCTATTGAAACTTTAATTCCGTGTTCCTTCATTTTTCCTATGAATCGTACAAGACTCTTAAAGCCTGCGTCATCAACGGTTTCCGTAACCTCTATTTCTACACTGCCATGGTCAATCTGATATTCGTCAAGAATTGCCGCAATTTCGTCAGCAATATCCGGATTCTGTAGATTTCTCTTTGAAAGATTCACTGAAATTCTCGGAACATCAAGTTCCATATTTTCCCATCTTCTGATATCCCTGCATACGGATCTCAGCATATAATGGTCAAGTTCCGTTATATATCGGCTTTCTTCAAGAATAGGAACAAAACTTGCAGGTCCCAAAATCGCATCTCCGGTATTCCACCTTGCAAGAGCCTCCATACCGATAATTCTTTGAGTCCGCAGATTCACTTTCGGTTGGTAGTATGCAATAAATTCATGATTTTCAAGTGCCTTCTGAAACTGTGCCCTTACCTCATTTGCATGATGTTGTGCCTCACCGATTTCCTCTGTGTAATAAAGCATCGGTGTATGCGAACTCTTTTTTGCCGCTGTCATTGCATTTGACGCCTTTTCCAACGCTGTCTGAATTGACATTCTGGTTTCTATAGAACAGATTCCCGCATAACATGTGAGTTCAAACTTAATACGCATGTTACCGTCTTTAACCTCGATAGGAATTGCTTTTACATTCTCCAAAAACGCATTCACATTTTCTTTTTTGATAAGAATATTAAAACTATCTCCTCCTGCTCTGGTTACAAGTTCATCTCCCTGAATAAACGAAAGAAGTCTGTGAGCATATCTTACAAGAACAATTGTACCTATATTAAACGGCACTATCTGATTTATATATTTAAAGTTACATATATTGAGAAGTATAACGCAGTAATCAGCTATCCGGTAATCTTCAAAAAGCTTGTTTCCGAAATCAAAAAAGGCCTTTGTATTAGGCATTCCCGTTATAACATCCTTGTTTATTGTATCTGAAAGATTCGTGCCGACCCTTGCCCTTCCTACACAAAGATTTATTATTTCAGTTAAAACCTTCGCCCGGGCAATCTGACTGTCTGAAGGATTGTAATTTAAAAATGAAACACTGCACTGAATTAATTCTCCGGCCGGTGTCTCATGCTGACGCATTATTGCATCGTATTCAGGTCCTTCTGTCTCATATATGGTAAATTCTGAATTACAATTTGCTGTAAGAATTGCGCTGTCCGAAAGAACGATTCCGCAGGACAGCTGTTTAATTTTTAACTGTTCACAGACATCGACAACACTGATTTTCATCTTCTCAATCAGAGTACCCATGTCATAAATATCAGAAAGAGACTCTATCAGTCTGTCATAAATCGAAAAACTGCCGCACAACTCACTGTCCAGCAATTCTGAACTGTTTACAATTGTCTCTTCTCCCATTAAAAAATCCTCCTAAAATACGCAACCCCAAAATTGCAATTTCAGTATAGCATACTTCAGTCCTTTTTCAAACAATATTTACCCAAAAATATTTTACTGCTTGTCATTGCATTATTTATGTTGTAATATTTGTCATGTATTGCAGATGCTTTATCTGCAGCTTAATTAATGCTTAGAATTTGCTTCGGAGGACTGAATGTCACAATTTGATAATGAAATTAAAAAAAGGCGTACTTTCGCCATTATTTCCCATCCTGATGCAGGTAAAACAACACTCACCGAAAAGCTTCTTTTATACGGAGGAGCCATTAATCTCGCAGGTTCCGTAAAGGGAAGAAAGACTGCTAAACATGCCGTTTCTGACTGGATGGAAATAGAAAAGGAAAGAGGTATTTCCGTAACATCATCCGTAATGCAGTTTAACTATGGAGACTACTGCATAAACATTCTTGATACACCGGGTCACCAGGATTTCTCGGAAGATACCTACAGAACACTTATGGCTGCCGATTCTGCCGTCATGGTAATTGATGCCAGCAAGGGTGTGGAAAAGCAGACTATCAAACTTTTCAAGGTTTGTGTAATGCGCCACATTCCCATTTTCACATTTATAAACAAAATGGACCGCGAAGCCAATGATCCTTTTGATCTTCTCAGTGAAATAGAAAGTGTTTTGGGCATAGCAACATGTCCTATAAACTGGCCTATCGGTTCAGGAAAAGAATTTGCCGGAACATATGACCGCAATACAAGAAACATTTCTCTTTTTACTGCCGCAATGAATGGTCAAAAAGAAGTTGATACAGAAACAATATCAATCGATGATGCCTCAACTCCTGAAAAAATCGGTATTCATGCCTATGAAAAACTTTCAGAAGATATTGAACTTTTAGACGGTGCAAGTGCTGAGTTTGACATTAACGAAGTATCAGCCGGAAATCTTTCCCCTGTATTCTTTGGTTCGGCTCTCACAAACTTCGGTGTAAAGACTTTCCTTGAACATTTCCTTGACATGACATACTCACCGCTGCCAAGAAACTCAAGTCAGGGAAGCATTAATCCTTTTTCAGATGATTTTTCCGCCTTTGTTTTCAAGATTCAGGCTAACATGAACAAGGCTCACCGTGACAGAATCGCATTTATGCGAATCTGTTCGGGAAAATTCACCGCAGGCATGGAAGTCAATCACGTTCAGGGCGGACGTAAAGTAAAACTTTCGCAGCCTCAGCAGATGATGGCACAAGAAAGGCATATAATTGAAGAAG
>CAZNGY010000007.1:0-20160 GCA_964572955.1 uncultured Lachnoclostridium sp. | reverse complement strand
TACGCCGGAGATATTATCGGCGTATTTGATCCGGGTATTTTTTCAATCGGAGACACATTATGTTCTTCAAATGATAAATTTGAATTTGACGGAATTCCTACGTTTGCTCCGGAACATTTCGCAAGATGCCGTCAGATTGATACAATGAAACGTAAACAGTTTATGAAGGGTGTAACACAGATAGCCCAGGAGGGTGCAATTCAGATTTTCACCGATACCAATACCGGTATGGAAGAAATCATTGTCGGGGTTGTCGGTGTACTTCAGTTTGATGTTCTTAAATTCAGATTAAAAAATGAATATAATGTTGAAATCGGTCTTGAACCGCTCCCTTACGAACACATAAGATGGATTACAAACCCTCTTGAGTTCCCACCTGAAAAGATTAACGGTCCTTCAGACATGAGAAAAATCACTGATTTAAAGGGCAATCCTCTGCTTCTTTTCATAAATTCATGGTCCGTAGGAATGTGTCTTGACAGAAACAAAGGACTTCTTCTTCAGGAATTCGGCAATAACTGATGTTTTTTATCTTATCTGCCTTTATCCGGAGAACAATTTCAGAAAAATAAAAACCTGTCATGAATCCTAATTTTTTTCATTGGATTCATGGCAGGTTTTTTTTATTTTGCTCTACCGGTAAGCAGTCTGTCCTTTGCAAGGAAAAACACTGCTATTGTTTCCGGTCCGACATGGCTTCCCGTACAGTAATCATATGACGTAATCATATAATCTTTAAATCCGCAACGGTTCATAACCTTATCGGCAACATATTTTGCTTCTTCATATGCATCTGCGTGAGCTACTCCAAAAATTTGATTTTCCGGTTCTTCCACATTGTCTGCAACCAGTTCTATAAGTTTTTCAATCGATTTCTTTCTTCCCCTTACCTTACTGAACTCAACAATATAGCCTTCTCCGTTTCCTATAAGTATAGGCTTTATGTTAAGAACATTTCCTGCCAAGGCTTTTGCCGAATGTATTCTTCCTGTTCTGGAAAGATATTTAAGATCAGCAACCGTAAAAACGCCATTCATCCTCGGAACATCTTTTCTCAGTATCTCTGCTGTTTCTTCTGCATTCATTCCTTGTTTTCTCAGTTCAGAAGCCTTAATTGCGTGAAGTCCTTCCCCAAGAGATGCATTTAAACTGTCAACGATTTCAATTCTTCTTTCAGGATATTTTTCCGTAAGTTCTTCCTTAGCAATAACTGCCGCCTGAAAAGTTCCGCTTATGCCATTACTAAGACAAATGTAAATCACATCCATCCCTTTTTCCAGATATTTTTCAAATTCTTTTTCAAATGTATCAGAGTTTACAAGAGACGTTTTCACTTCTGCACCGTTTCTTATTGCATCATAATACTTTTTTCCGTTAATCCTTTCCTCTTCAGGAGTCAGGTCAGGATCAAAACACACAAGTTCTTCTCCGTCCACATAGTTTACAAATGAAATAACTTCTATATCATACTCTTTGATTTTTTCTGCAGGTATATTTGCTGCAGAATCTACTATAATACCAAAAGCCATATAATTCCTCCGCGCTTATTTCGTTCTTGAGTTTATTATATGTAGTTTTAAAAACCATGTCAACTATTTTTTAATATTTTTTCATCCATTATTTATTTCCACAGCCGTTATTATCTTATGTACAATGTAGAAAATATTTTCAACCCCATTACAATACCATTTTCACTAAGAAGCGTAAAAAAAACATATTCCCCTAAAAATCAGGTTTTACCATAAAACAAAAAGTCATATCAATATTGACATGATAATTCCTCCGTTTTGCCGGAAAACTTCATATCCTATACTGATACGACTTTATTATTCCACCAGAATATAACAAAAATTCTTTTTTTCAGAGCATGGCATATAATTTATCCTGACTAAATGACCATTATCAATGTACCTGTTCCAATAAGTATACAGCCAATCAGAGACTTAGCTGTAAAATCTTCATGTAAAAATACGAATGCCAGTATAAGCGTAATTACAACACTGAGCTTATCTATCGGAACAACCTTTGACGCTTCTCCCATTTGCAGTGCCTTATAGTAGCAAAGCCACGAAGCTCCCGTTGCCAGTCCGGAAAGTATCAGGAACAGAAAACTCTTTCTGCTGATTTCCGTAATTCCTTTCTGACTGTTTGTGAGAAATACCATTCCCCATGACATAATAACAACTACAACCGTTCTTATTGCCGTTGCCAGATTAGAATTAACACCTTCTATGCCGACCTTGGCCAGTATAGAGGTAAGCGCCGCAAAAATTGCGGATAATATAGCAAATACAAACCACATATCCGTTACCTCCTTTATTGTTTTTCATTTAATATATTATTACACTCTGCCATAGTTCTTTCTGTCTATTATACTGCTCATTTAGAAATTCTGCAACCGCTGTCAGTCCTTCTTCCGAAAATTCAAACTGAGCATACTGTTTCAGATTGTCCGAGGTCTTGTCTAAGGCATAAGGTCCCGGCCAGTATACCACATCAAAAACATTTTTTTCTTCCTCTCCTTCAACAACCTTTTTCGATATCCTGTAATGCATGTTGTTGTAACTTCCGAAGAAAGGCGATTTTGCATAAAAATTTAAAGCCAAAAAATCTTTTCTGTTTATCATATATTTTTCTCCTGAAATATCAATTACAATTAAAGCCTTTTTTAATGCCTATTACAATTTCCTTACAAATCGGAGATTATCACCCGTTATGCCGCTGTCATCTTCCTCTTTAAATCCGTTTTTCTTCAAGACCCTCATTGAGGCTGCATTATCATGGCTGCATACCGCTTTCACAGATTCCATTCCCATAAATGAACATAATGAAAGAGCTGCTTCAAGCATATCGGATGCAATACCCTTTCCTCTTTCTGACGGGCGTACCGCATATCCTATATTTCCATACTCATGCACCTTTTCGCCATCTGTCCTTATATTGACCGTGCCATACAAAAACCCATCTGATTCCCTTATATAGAAAAAAGTTACTGAACGTCCTCCATTTTGACAGTCCAATTTATCATCTGCCTCTTCATTAAGCCACATAAGCCACTCACCGTAAGCATCATAATCTTTTGATATTTTTTCAGGATTATTAATTCCGTCAGGATTTTCTCCTCTTTCCAAAAATTCATTGATATATGACACTGCCGCCGCACGATGCCTAGGCTGCGGCGACGTAAGGATTCTGATTTCCCCGCTACTCAAGCTCATCAACTTCACTCATCCAAATAGATGCGCTCGCATCACTAGGCATTCTCCAATCACCTCTTGGTGAAAGACATATACTTCCAACTTTCACACCATCCGGCAGACAGCTTCTCTTAAACTGCTGTGTAAAGAATCTTCTGTAAAAACTCCTGAGCCATTTAAGAATCTCTGTCTTATCAAAATCTCCTTCGAATGCCTTTTGAGCCAGCATATAGATTTTTGAAGGTGAAAATCCAAAACGCAGCACGTTATAAAGAAAGAAATCCTGTAAAGAATATGGTCCCACAAAATCTTCCGTCTTTTGTGCAATTTTCCCTGTTTCATCAGGCGGTAAAAGTTCCGGGCTTATCGGCGTATCTATTATATCTTTAAGAATCTCTGCACTTCCGGAGAAAACGTCATATTCACTTATACTCGCAATCATCCACCTGATTAACGTTTTTGGTATACTTGCATTAACACCATACATACTCATATGGTCAGCATTATATGTGCACCATCCGAGCGCCAGCTCACTTAAATCACCTGTTCCGACAACAAATCCACCCACACGGCATGCATAATCCATAAGAACCTGCGTTCTCTCCCTCGCCTGAATGTTTTCAAAAGTAACATCAAACTTTCCGAGATCATGACCTATATCCTTTGCATGAACCGTACATGCTTCTTTTATGCTTATTTCCATATTTGTTATGCCAAGCGATTCCATAAGCCTTATGGAGTTGTTATATGTTCTGCTTGTAGTTCCAAAACATGGCATTGTAATTCCATATATTTCACTGACCGGTCTTTCAAGTTCTCTCATTGCCTGAACACACACCAAAAGTGCAAGTGTAGAATCCAGTCCTCCTGACACCCCGATAACCGGTTTTGCCTTTGTTACCTGCAGTCTTTTCTTTAAACCTGCAACCTGCATTTCAAAAATACTCATGCATCTGGAAAGCCTGTCTTTTTTTGATGACGGTACGAACGGAAGCTTCGCAACATATGCCAGTTCACCCTCGCTACGGAGAAGTTCTTCGGAACTGATAACTATCCTGCGCACTTTTCCGTCATGGTAACGTGACGCACAATCCTGAAAGCTCTTATTTAACATTCTATCATGTTTAATTTTCCCAAAATCCAGGTCAGCGGCAACATAATAATCAGAATCAATCTGCTTTGTATTCTCCTTTATTATTGTTCCGTTTTCAGCTATCATTGAATGACCGGAGAAAATCAAATCCTGAGTTGATTCACAGGCACCAGCAGAAGTATATACATATCCTGATATCGTTCTTGCAGACTGTTGTTTAACCAAATCTCTCCTGTATTCTCTCTTCGCAATTGTTTCATTGCTTGCCGAAAGATTGATTATAACTTCAGCACCTCCAAGAGCTGCCATTGTACTTGGCGGCAGCGGAGTCCATAAATCCTCACATAATTCAATTCCAAAATTAACCTCATTATTTATCGAAAAAATAAGATCCGTTCCGACTGGTATCTTATAATCACTTTTGCAAAACAGACCAAGTTCACTCATCATTACACTGTCTGCAAAGAAATCCGATGCTGATGAGAACCATCTTTTTTCATAAAACTCATTGTAATTCGGAATAAAGGTTTTAGGCACAATTCCATAAAGCTGTCCTTTAAAAATTACCAGAGCACAGTTATAAAGCTGTCCGGTTATCATAACCGGTGCCCCTACAACAATAACCGTATCATAACGCCTGCTCACCATCAAAAGACGCGAAACAGCTTCTGTGGATTTTGCCAAAAGAGTTTTCTGCATAAATAAATCTCCGCACGTGTATCCGGTTACTGAAAGTTCAGGAAAAACAATAATATCCGCTTTTTCACTCTCAGTTCTTTCAAGCAACTCACAAATTTTTCCCGTGTTGAATTCCGTGTCGGCAACCGAAACGTCCGGAACCGCCGATACAACTCTGATATAATCAAACATAACTTCCGCTCCTTATATATTACAGACTGACCCGCTGTATTCTGGTTAATGGTGCAAATAACTTTACACTTTACTATCTTAACATACAACCTCTGTTTTCTCCATAATTTTTTGGACAAAAAAACAGAGCAGGTGCCATCACTAAATCTTGCTGACAGCTCACTGCTCATCGTATTAAAGGAGAATAAACGAAATTAGTCAGTTATAAACTAATCTTTTCACTATCCACAGTATATATCATAAAAATGTATTAAATATGTACACTTGGTAACTTTTTCGTTAATTCTGTGTTCATATTTTATTCATTTTTGCACAATCTCCCCTTTATCCGTATATTAACTCTACTCTGTTTTTTCTTCGCAAACAATCTCTTCCTGATTTACACATCCACACTCAGCATCTTCTTCATCCGTACTTTCTTCCGGACTCTCAACAGTTTCTGACATATCATCAGAATCAGTAATGTCTTCCGCCTCAACCGTTATAGTATCATCCTGTTTCTTTTTCAGATGATTGATTATCAGCATACATGCACCGGCTGCAGCGGCAAGAGCTGCAATATTTTTTAAAAACTTCTTCATATAATCCTCCCTTCTGCCTACAGGCAGATTTTATTCTTCATACATTGTTGCCAGCTGTTCCTGAATTCTCCGATTTCTCTCAGCTCTCTCTTCCGCAAGGGCTGCCTCTTCTTCCGGAGTAAGTTCAGGTTCTTCCGGTTCATTGTTACCATACATAGGGGCTATTTCTGGCCACACACCCTGAGCTGCCATAAATGAAGGCTGCTTTTTCAACTGACTTTCAAGTGCCTGCTGAATCACTTCCCTTTGATATTCATCATTTTCTGTGTCCGTAGGTTCTTCATCTGTCTCTTTATCATCAAAAGATTTATATTCCGGTTCAGGCATAATGCCATACTCTTCATCTTTTTTTCCGGTTTGTTCTTCTTCTACTGTTATATCAGTTAAAACGGGTATTGATTCAGTGGTTATCATACTTTCCGTACGTTCCAGAAAATCTTCCGGCATTCCAAAACCTAAAGCAGCTATTCTTTCTTCTGCCGCTCTTCTTATTTCATCAGCTTTTCTAAGTTCTTCAAGAAGCCTTGCCTGTTCCGCACGTCTTGCTTCTTCTGCCTTTCTTGCCTCTTCAATACGTCTTTCTTCTTCCTCAGCTGCGCGCCTCGCCTCTTCTGCAAGCCTTGCCTCTTCCGCTTTTCTTGCTTCTTCAAGAAGCCTTGCTTCCTCAGCTTTACGAACACCCTCTTCGACCTTTATGCGTATTTCCTCGGCAATGCGTTTTTCCTCAGCAATCCTTTTTTCTTCTGCAAGTCTCGCTTCTTCCGCTTTTCTTGCTTCTTCAAGAATGCGTTTTTCTTCTGCAAGCCTTGCCTCTTCAATACGTCTTTCTTCTTCTATGCGGCTGATTTCATTTTCCACACGTCTCCGGATTTCCTCAGCCATGTGCCTCTTTGATTCCTCTATTCTTTGTGCTTCCCGTTCCTCCTCAAGTTTTCTGCGTTTTTCTTCTGCTATACGCTTTTCTTCATTGATTCGGGCCTCTTCTATTGCACGCTTCGCCTGTTCCTCGGCAATCCTAAGTTCCTCTTCACGCCTGATTTCTTCCCTTGCATTACATGCAGCTTCCTCAGCAAGCCTGAGGCTTTCCATTCTTTTTTCTTCCTCAGCCTTTTTATTCTCATCATTTCTGATTCGTTCTTCCCTGAGTGCGGTCAAAACAGCTGTTGCCGCTGCCTGTGCAAGATTATCAGCCTGTTCCTCCGGCTTGATCTTCAGGCTTTCCGCTTCCCGTCTCACTATCTTTTCTTCCAAATCAGATGTCAGATACGCAAGCTGTTTAAACATTTCAGACATTTCATCAACCCTGTTGTTGATTTCCCTGTCTCTCTTATCCAACTCTTCCTGCTGTTTAGCCGGGATTCCTTCCACCGGAACCTGTCTCTCAACGGTAAAAGTTTCAACCTGAAATTCATTCTGCTTTACATGCATACCAAAAGAACAGAACATATATGCACCCATAACCGCAAGCACATATCCCAATCTGTTGTCAAGATCCAGTCCCGCTTTCTCAGGAAGATTAAATATTATGCATATGCCGCAAATAACAATAAGCACTCCCACTATAATTCCAAGGATTGCAAACTTGTTTATCTTGGCCTTTGTTACAATCTTCTGTCTTTCTTCAGTAACCGTTCTTGTCTGAATGTTCTCTAGTATCTCCTGCCCATGTTCCATACTTCCCTCCGGTAAGTCTTCTTCCCTGATTCCAAAATCATCATCATTATAGCTGTCATACACAGAACGGAAGACCACATCCTGTGCATTACTTCTGTCAAAATTCATATTAAACCATTTTCTCCCACTGTAGAAAATCTTATATATTAACTAATACCACAAAACTGGGAAAATTCCAATATCTTTTGTATTTTTTAATAGTTTTAAGGCCAAAATATTGCATTTTGTTTACATAAATGCTAATTTTAAACTGTAAAGCATTTGCTTTTTACAATAATTACTTTTTTGGGGGTTACAACATGTCAATTTATGTAAATCAGACCGGATATATGAGTACATTTATAAAAAGATGCACTGCCGTAAATACAACATCCTATTCACTTTATAATTCGGAAAATCATCTGGTAAAAAAAGGAAACGTATGTACTTCATTTGACAAAAACAGCGGCGACAACGCAGCTGAAATAGATTTTTCTGACGTACGGGATAGCGGTACATACTATTTCACGGACGATTCAGGAAACAAAAGCTGTTCTTTTTCAATTTCAGATTTTCCTTACGAAAATCTTCTGAAAGATGCCTGCAAAATGTTTTATTTCCAACGCTGCGGATGCGAACTTGACGTTAAATATGCAGGAGCTTATAAACATTGCGCATGTCACACTTCTCCGGTTACGCTTCTCAGTAATTCTGCAAGATCATTTGACTGTTCAGGAGGATGGCACGACGCAGGTGACTATGGAAAATATATAACAGCCGGTGCCGTTGCAGTCGGACATCTTCTTTATGCCTATGAACTATGCCCTGAATCATTTGAAATGTCTCTTGATATTCCTGAAAGCGGAAATCATATTCCTGACATTCTTAATGAAGTCAGATATGAACTTGAGTGGTTTCTCAAGATGCAGGATGAAGACGGCGGTGTCCATCATAAATGTACTTCTATGTATCACACCGGATTCGTAATGCCTGAAGATGATAATCTTCCTTTTATAGTTACTGACGTATCTTCACTTGCCACCGGTGATTTTGTTGCAGTAATGTCAGCCGCATCAAGAATTTATGCTAAGTTCGATTCCGAATTTTCTGACAAAACCCGTAAGGCTGCCGAAAAATCATTTGAATGGCTTTGCAAAAATCCTGAATTTATATTCAAAAACCCTCCAGAATGTACAACCGGAACATATGAAGATTTCTGCGATGTTGACGAACGAATGTGGGCATGTGCCGAATACTACCGTCTGACAGGCGACCGTCGTGCAACTGATTTTATAAATTCAGCTCTTAACATGAAAATAAATACAACCGCTCTTGGTTGGGGAGATGTCGGTGGTTTTGCCTCAATTGCAATTCTCACGGCTCCTCATTCCGTATTCAGCGACGACCTTATCCAAAACATTTCAACTAAATGGATTGAAGAAGCATCCAGATTATGCAGCGTTTCATCTTCCAACAGTTACGGCATCGCATTCCACACTTTCGACTTCGGATGGGGAAGCAATATGACCGTTCTTACCAATGCAATGATACTTTCGTTTGCACACAAGCTGACCGGTGAAAGTCGCTTCCTTGATGCTGCAATCCAGCAGACAGACTACATACTTGGAAGAAATGCCATGAACATAAGCTATGTCACCGGATACGGAGAAAATGCGTTCAGAAATCCTCACAACAGACCAACATATGCTGATAACATCGATGACCCTATTCCCGGATATGTATCGGGCGGTCCAAACAGAAATCCTTGTGATCCTGATGCCTGTGCTCTTATTCCTGAGGGTTCAGCTCCGATGAAATGCTATGCTGATGTCTGGGGTTCATACTCAACCAATGAAATCACCATCTACTGGAATTCACCTCTGGTATTCGTACTTGCTTATCTTAAAAGCTTATAAAACGATTTAGACAAATCAAACAAGTCCCGCCAGCTGCTTATATTACGGATAGCAATATAAGCAGCTGGCGGGACTTGTCTATATCAGAAGTATTGCAGTTACCGTCTGATAATCTGCGAAGACAATTCTTTATACTTCAAAATCAAGGCAGCTTCTTACCTTTGTATACGGTCTTACTTTTCCGTCTGCAACAGTCACGTGTTCCGGATGTACGGAATAATTTTTTAGTGCCTCCGCACTTTCAAAACTGGAATCCAACATAATATCAGCTGTTGACGTATCCAAACCGTTAATTACAACTTTAATATCAACCATACCGGGTATTTTACCCGCAAGACCTTCAAGGCCATCCTTAATTGCCTCTTTAACAGCCTGTTTTTCATCGCCTTCAAGCTCATCTTTAAGCTTCCATAAAATCACATGCTTTACCATTTCATTCCTCATTTCTGCACGTATCTCTTTTATATAACGGTTTTTCCGGTGTGATTTGACAAAACCCCGGATACTGCAATGTTATTCTCACACCATCCTCTATCGAGTCTGATTATATTATGACATTACAAAAGCCTTCTTTCAACCCTTTTATTTAAAAAGATATTCCTTTAAAACTTCCTCAATCAGCTGTTCGTCCCCAATTGTCTTTTTTTCAGGAAAAACTTCCGAAAGCTTTCTGTCAAGCGGATCTTTTTTTTCTTTTTTCTCATCTTCCCCGGCTGTATCGGAAGCTGCCGCTGCCTCTGTTCTGTTTTCATATTTCTCATGAAGTTTTTTCAACTTATCTTCATATTCCTTTTTTCTTGCCTCTTCCCTTAAAAGCTCCCTCGCAAGTGCCCTTTTTTTCCTTGCCTCAGCTTTTTCAGCTTTCAACTGTCTCTTCAGCTTAAGTTTTTCAGATTTAAGCCTCCTCTTTCTTTGTGCCACCGACATTTCTTTTTCAACAACATCTTCGTCTTCATCCAATGATGCTGCCGTCTGTGAACCCGGATATCCCTCCTTCATGGAAAGCTTCATTTCCTCATTTCCCGAAATCATCTTGGGATACATAGTGTTTTCAAGGTACTCATTCAGTGCAATCTGTAGTCTTAACTGCCTGCCTTCGTTGTTAATCAGTTTATTAAGTGCATATACAACGGCCGAAAGCGCAGCCGTAAAGAACCCAAAACTTATAATCTCCGATACTTCCATTCTTTCATTTATGTAAAAATAACAATACCCAAGACCTATCGCTGCAATAACAACAGGCAGCTGTCCACACATTTCATCAAGCTCCTTCAGATTAATTCCGAATACCGAACGCTTATTAATCTGATTAATGACAAAAAGAGACATGTTTTTTCCTCTTATCCTGCCAAATGATGTTCTAAACTCTTCATTTACCTTTCTCAACCATCTTCCGGGCTTCTGTTTTCTTTTTCCCAATTCATGGATTCCTCTTTTGTATATACATCCTACTGTCAGTTTAATAAACGCCCCTGCTCCGGCTATCAGGCCAAGCATTTCATATGGTGAGGGCATGACAAAACTAAAATCTCCAAGCATGCATATACCTCCTAAAGACTATTATCCGAAAGCCTTTGTACTTTCAATCCCAATTATAATTCCAGTTTTTACACTTTTAAAGTAAAAACTGTCTGAACCGTACAACATAAAAAACCGTCATTTGACAGCTCATCGCACCAAATGACGGTTTTTATTCTCATATTCTTTTTATCGGCATTTTCCTAGATTCCGGCATACATAAGAATCGCTGCCGCAACTGCAGCATTAAGTGACTCCACCCGTCCCTCCATGGGAATTAAAATACATTTGTCGGACATATTTATAATTTCGTCACTCACTCCACTTGCTTCATTTCCAACCACAATACCGCAACAATCTCCAAATTCATTTTTATTAAACGGTACCGAATCCCTTAATGCAGAAGAAAACAATCTGAAATCAGGTCTTTTTTCACGAATGTATGCAATTTCTTCCGATAAGTCATTTGCATAAACGAGAGGTACTCTCAGCAAAGCCCCCATCGTTGATCTGACCACCTTAGGATTGGTAACATCCACCGTACCGGATGACATTAAAATTCCGCTCATCCCCGCCGCCTCGGCTGTACGAATAATTGTTCCCATATTTCCCGGGTCTCTCAGATTATCAAGTACCAATAGTCTTACCTTTTTGTCGGAAATCATATCATCAACCGTTCCATACTTCATCTCAACTTCTGCCATAATTCCCTGCGGAGTAACCGTTTCTGCCATTTGACCAAAAACTTTTTCGTCCACCAGTTCAACATTAATTGAGTCAAGCATTTTGCGGTATTTATCGTCAAGAGATTCTGCAGCTTCAAGAGTCAGATACGCACTCCTTATTCTCTCCGGGAACTGTTCCAAAACCTCAATAAACATTTTCTTTCCCTCAAGAACGAATACTCCCTGCTGTCTTCTCTCCTTTGCCTTCTTTAAAAGCATCTGAAGTCTTTTTATTTTTATATTTCCAGAACTCGTTATAATAGAATCAGTTCTCACCAAATCCTCCAAGCCCACCGCTTTTTAGCTTTATACGGCAGATATGTTTAAACCTTACTCATCGCCCATCTGAGCAAGCTTCTTTGCCTGATCAGCTGCAATACATGCATCAATTATTTCCTGTATGTCTCCGTTCAGAATCTTATCAAGTTTATACAATGTAAGACCGATTCTGTGATCAGTAACTCTTCCCTGTGGGAAATTATAGGTTCTGATTTTTTCAGATCTGTCACCTGTTCCAATCTGACTTCTTCTTGCATCTGCCTCCGCATCATGTGCCTTTTGAAGCTCAAGATCGTAAAGCTTTGCCCTTAAAAGAGCAAATGCCTTGTCCCTGTTCTGAAGCTGTGATTTTTCTGTCTGCGAATATACTACTATACCCGTTGGATAATGCGTCAGTCTTACGGCCGAGTCAGTTGTATTTACACACTGACCACCGTTTCCGGACGCTCTCATTACATCAATACGGATATCTTTCTCATCAATTTTTATGTCAACTTCTTCGGCCTCAGGCATAACTGCAACGGATGCAGTAGATGTATGAATTCTTCCGCCCGACTCGGTTTCAGGTACTCTTTGAACACGATGGACTCCGCTTTCATATTTCATTACGGAATAAGCACCGCGTCCTTTCACCATGAACTGAACTTCTTTCATTCCGCCTATACCCGTTTCATCTATATTTACAAGTTCCGTTTTCCATCCCTTTGACTCAACATAATGAATATACATACGATAAAGCTCAGCCGCAAAAAGTGCCGCCTCATCACCACCTGCACCTGCTCGTATTTCTACTACAATATCTTTTTCATCACTTGGATCTTTAGGCAGGAGAAGAATCTTTAATTCTTTTTCGAGAATCATAACCTGCTCCTTGGCAAAAGCCAGTTCTTCTTTGGCAAGCTCTCTCATTTCCTCATCACTTTCCTCTTCCAACATGAGAAGGCTTTCCTCGATGCTCTCCTTTGCGTTTTTATATGCAGTATATTTTTCTACAATAGGCTGCATATCACTGCTTTCTTTCATAAGCTTTCTGAATCTGTTAGTATCATTTACAGCCTCAGGTGATGAAAGTTCTGCCTGAAGTTCCTCATATTTCATTAATAAATCATCTAATTTGTCAAACATTATTTCCTCCTGACCCTTGCCTTAACAACTCTGTCATGACCACTATAGTCTTTTAACACCTCTATGTCTTCAAAGCCCTTATCCATAAGTAACTCCGGTACTGACTTTCCCTGATCAAATCCTATTTCCATGAAAAGAGCACCGCCATCTTTTATATATTCTGCAGAAACAGAAACAATCCGCCTGTAGAAATCCAGTCCGTCAATACCTCCATAAAGTGCCAGATGCGGCTCGTATCCCAAAACTTTTACATCAAGTTCTTCCATCTGGTTTTTAGGTATATATGGCGGATTTGACAATATCAAATCAAAACATCCCTCAATATCGGCAAACAAGTCACTTCTGACAAATTCCGCTTCCACGCCATTTTTCACTGCATTTCTCTCTGCTATACAAAGAGCATCTTCTGATATGTCCGAACATATTACGTCCACCGGTATATTTTCTTTGTTCATGCAGTGTTTAACTGTTATTCCTATGCATCCTGAACCGGTACATAAATCAAGAATCCTTACTCTCTGCCCGGTTTCCTCTGTTCTTTTGCGTATAAATGCAAGAGCTGTTTCTACCAGATGTTCTGTATCCTGACGCGGAATAAGCACATTTTCATTCACTTCAAAACAAAGCCCATAGAAATATCTGTTTCCGAGAATGTATGACACAGGCTCATGATTCATAAGTCTTTCGGCCATTTCCCCGAATTTCCTACTCTGTTCTTCGCCAGCCTCATCCCTTTTATGCATTATAAGCCAGCTTCGACTGCACTTGTATATCTCTTCCATGATAAGAGACAGATCTTCGACCGCCTCATCACAGCCGTTTGCTTTCAGCTCTTTGGCAGTATCATTTATCAGACTTCCTATTGTCATCACTTTTATACATCAACTCCAAATTCATCAGCAAGGAACTTTTTCCAATCATATACTGCTTCAACCGAAGCTATGGCAACTTCAATCATGTCATCCGAAGGCTCAAGCGTAGTAAGCCCCTGCATCCACAATCCCGGTTTTGACAAAACATTAACCAGCTTATTATCACTTCTTCCCGCTATCCGGAGGAATTCGTATGATATACCTGCTATTATCGGAAGCATGATTATCCTCACAACAAATCTCAATATAAAATTAACCACCGGATGGAATGCCGTGACCGGCGGTATAAACATAAATATGAATACTGCAATAATAAGCACTATAATTACAAAACTTGTACCGCATCTTTTATGTTCTTTGCTTGAACTTCTGACATTTTCTACCGTCAGAGGCATTCCGTGTTCTATACAATTGATACATTTGTGTTCTGCACCATGATACATATAAACTCTCTTAATGTCTTCCATCAGTGATATAAGCTTTATGTACAGTATAAAAATCATCAACCGCATAATACCTTCAATAAGCGCACATATACGTCCTCCGACTTTTATACCCAATCCTTTGCATATCATCTCTGAAACAAACTGCGGAACAAACATAAACAAAAAAGCTGCCAAAGCAATTGAAAAAGCCATTGTTCCGAAAAGAACCCAGCCTGTCATAAATCCCTCTTCCTGTTTATCTTCCGCAACAGTCTTATCTTCCGATTTTTTTTCTTTCTTTATGTCTTCCTCATCCTCAAAGAAATTTGCGGAATATGTGAGTGATTTCATTCCAATTATCAAAGATTCCACAAGATTTACAGAGCCTCGTATAAACGGAAGTCCGAGCCATTTATATTTCTCCGTTACACTGGTACAGGATTTTACATCCGTAACAATTGATTTATCCTGAAGGCGCACTGAAACAGCGTATTTATCTTTGTTCTTCATCATTACGCCTTCCATTACAGCCTGTCCTCCGATTCCGGAATTTTTCATGGCATTTCCTCTCTTCTTTACACTACTAATGCTTCCCCCTAAGAGGGAAATCTTTTATACACGCAGCCTGCTCAGACAAATTCCCGATTTACCGCCTGTTTTACACAGTCAACATGGGAATACTCCTGTTTTGGCTAAAACCCTGTTTTTTCCTCATGATATAAAATAGGCTGAGATGAAAACCATCCCAGCCTATTTTTACCGCATTTAATTCCGGGCTGCGAAACCGGTTCCGCCCAAAATTCAATTTTAAATTTAGAAACCGTACTTTTTGTTGAACTTTTCAACAGCACCACGGGCAGCAGCAGTCTTAGACTGACCTGTATAGAAAGGATGACACTTAGAACAAATTTCTACGTGAATTTCTTCCTTTGTGGAGCCTGTAACAAACTGATTTCCACAGTTACATGTAACTTTTGCCTGATAATACTTTGGCTGAATTGCTTCCTGCATTTTGTTCACCTCACATATTTTGTTTTCCATGTCTGACACATCCCAAGCAGCATGAATTATTTAAATCGATCAACCCGCTGCTAAAACAGCCTGTCAATCGTAACACAGCTTTTTTGAACAGCTCGTTAATTATAACACGCGATTTTTTTTTTGGCAATACCTAACTTGATAATATTTATCGGCTTTTAGGCGTTTTTAATCTTTTTTATCTAGTATTTCCCAAAAACTCCCAAAGAACGGATTTTCGTAACCAGTTCCTCATTTGTTGTTGTCGTCTTAACAAGATTTAATACGGACTCAATTGCCTCCTCGCTCTTCGCACCGTTAAGTGCCGTTCTGATGAGATAATTTGCTTCTCTCTCATCTTTTGTAAGAAGAAGATCTTCTCTTCTTGTCCCTGATTTAGGAAGATCAATTGCAGGAAAAATTCTCTTTTCAGAAAGTGATCTGTCAAGAACCAGTTCCATATTTCCGGTACCTTTGAATTCTTCAAATACAACATCGTCCATTCTGCTTCCGGTATCGACAAGTGCTGTTGCGAGTATTGTAAGACTTCCTCCCTCTCTCATACATCTTGCAGCACCAAAGAATTTCTTTGGCATATTAAGTGCTGACGGATCAAGACCTCCAGAGAGTGTACGTCCCGAATTTGTGACCGTAAGATTGTAAGCTCTTGCAAGTCTTGTAATGCTGTCAAGAAGGATACATACGTCCTGTCCCATCTCTACAAGTCTTTTTGCACGCTCAATTACCATTTCGGATACACGTTTATGATTTTCTGCAAGCTCATCAAAAGTAGAATAAATAACCTCAACCTGGTCGCCCTTAATTGACTCCTTTATATCCGTAACTTCTTCCGGTCTCTCATCAATAAGAAGGATTATCAGCTTAATTTCAGGATGATTAACGGTAATCGCATTTGCCATCTGCTTAAGAAGTGTTGTTTTTCCTGCCTTAGGCTGTGAAACAATCATTCCTCTCTGTCCCTTACCTACCGGAGATACAATATCTATGAGTCTCATTGCTGGTGAACAGTCCGGAGTTTCAAAATGAATTCTTTCGTGCGGAAATACAGGCGTAAGGTTTTCAAATCTTGTTCTTGTCTGCGGGTCATCCGGTGCAAGGCCGTTAATTGTCTTTATAAGACAGAGACCCTGATATTTTTCATTAGGATTCTTGATTTTAAGGCTTCCCTTTACCATATCGCCTGTCTTAAGATTAAATTTTCTGATCTGCGTAGGAGAAACATAAACATCATCCGGTCCCGGTAGATAATTGTCACACCTGATAAAACCATATCCCTCAGGACAAACCTCAAAAACACCCTCACGGATTACACCGCTGTCCTGAATGATTCTCTCATGCGGAATCTCATTTGTTTCATTCGTTCCTTCCATGTGCTTATCTGACTGATAATCATAAGAATCCTGTTTTTCAAAGCCGGCTGCTCTTTCATATGTGTAGCCGATATCACTCTGTCTCTGGAAATTATTTCTTTCAAAACCAACATTTTCGTTATTTCTGATATAGCCGTTATTCCTGTCGAAACCGCCCGCCTCATTATTTCTTACATAACTGCCGTTTCTGTCATAGCCCGATGATTCAGTGTTTCTTCCATAAACACTGCTGCGGCCGTAATTATTGGCATAGCCGTTATTACGTCCATAACCATTCATATCATTGTTTCTGACATAGCCGTTATTATCATTGTTTCTGGAATAACCACCCGCTTCATTATTTCTTACATAACCGGTCATATCATTATTTCTTGCGTAAGTATTGTTTCTGTCATAATTATTTCCTGAAGCGAATCTTACATAACCCTTGCTTCTGTCATAAATTGAGTTTTCCGTACTGCGTCCTAAGCTATTATTACGCTCATAACCGCCATTTCTGTCATAAGAACTGTAACTGCTGTATCCACCGATCCCCTCATTTGTTCTTCTCTGAACAGGCATGGTTTTCTTTATGTCCATTCGTGGTTCTGCAGTATATGTTCTGATTGTCTGTCTTGGAATACTGTTGTTCAAAGCACCCATACTCACAGACTCAGCCTGCTTTAAATCGGAAATTTTTTCCTCATTAACTACAGATTCCGGCTCATTTTCATTTTTTTCTCCCTGGGATACATTCTGTACGGTTTCAAACTCTTTCTGTACACTTTGAGATTCTTCGGTCATTTCTTTTAATTTCTCTATAAGCTCACTCTTTCTAAGGGCAGTAGTACGCTTAACATTATGTTCCTTCGCATACTGTTTTAATTCTGCCAAAGACATGGCATCAAAATTCATTTCTACCTCCCGGCGTATGTTATTACACGCTGCAATAATTTAAAATGCAATAAATATAAATAACCGGTTCAATAATATTCTTACTCCCGGTTTAAAAAAATCCTGCCGTTTATAAAATTATAACTCTTTTATCAAAAATTCGGATATTAAAAAGATAATTTTAATTTTGACCATGGCTGCTTCTCTGCAACCATGGTCAAACAAATTTTATTCCTCATCTGATGAAGAAAAATCTACTTCATCTGCATATACAAATTCATCTTCGTCGAATGCAAGTTCATCATCATAGAAAATATCATCTTCATAGATAACATCTTCTGTAGGTTCATGCTCAACAACTGTTTCCTTTACCTCTACAGATTTCTTAACAGGAACAACTGTTTCTTCTTCCTTAAGCTTTCTCTTAAGTTCTTCAAGTCTCTGTGCTTCTCTTGCATCAGAATCAAGCTTAACATCACGATAAACATTCATTCCCGTACCTGCAGGAATCAGCTTACCAAGAATTACGTTTTCCTTAAGACCGATAAGAGGATCTATCTTACCCTTGATTGCTGCATCAGTAAGAACCCTTGTTGTCTCCTGGAATGATGCTGCTGAAAGGAATGAGTTAGTCGCAAGGGATGCCTTTGTGATACCAAGCATTACCTGTTCACCTGTTGCAGGCTCTTTACCTTCTGCAATAAGTCTTTCATTTCCTTCCTCAAAATCAAGTATATCAACCATTGTTCCCGGAAGATATTCAGAATCACCGTTGTTCTCAATTCTTATCTTCTTAAGCATCTGACGTACAATTACTTCAATGTGCTTATCATTGATTTCTACACCCTGAAGACGATATACTCTCTGAACTTCGGCAATCATATAATCCTGTACTGCACGAAGACCTTTAACACGGAGAATATCATGTGGATTTACAGAACCTTCAGTAAGTTCATCACCATCTTCAAGAACCTGACCTTCCTCAACCTTAATGATTGAACCGTAAGGAATGAGGTATGCCTTTGATTCTCCTGTCTCAGGATTTGTAATGATAACTTCTCTCTTCTTCTTTGTGTCTGAAATTGAAACAATTCCGCCGAACTCTGCAATGATTGCGAGTCCCTTTGGTTTTCTTGCTTCAAAAAGTTCTTCAACTCGAGGAAGACCCTGTGTGATATCATCACCGGCAACACCACCTGTATGGAATGTTCTCATCGTAAGCTGTGTACCAGGCTCACCGATTGACTGTGCCGCGATAATACCAACAGCCTCACCTACCTGAACCGGTTCACCCGTTGCCATGTTAGCACCATAACATTTTGCACATACACCAATGTGTGAACGGCATGTAAGCGCTGTTCTTATCTTAACCTTTGCATCAAGACCTGCTTCTTCAATGCTCTTTGTAGCACAAATTCTCTTTGCTTTGGCAGGTGTGATCATCTGATTCTTCTTTACGATGATTTCGCCATTATCATCATATATTGTTTCACATGCAGTACGTCCGGTAATACGTTCCTGAAGGGTTTCAATTGTCTCCTTGCCCTCCATGAATGTCTTAATTGCCATTCCCGGAATAACTTCTGCACCTTCTGAACAGTCAACCTCACGAATAATAAGATCCTGTGAAACATCAACAAGACGACGTGTAAGGTAACCTGAATCGGCTGTTCTGAGGGCTGTATCAGAAAGGCCTTTACGTGCACCGTGTGCTGAAATGAAATACTCCAATACGTCAAGACCTTCACGGAAGTTAGCCTTGATAGGGAGCTCAATAGTCTTACCTGATGTATCTGCCATAAGACCACGCATACCTGCAAGCTGTTTAATCTGCTTGTCAGAACCACGGGCTCCGGAGTGAGCCATCATCTTAATGTTGTTATATTTGTCAAGACCACTGAGAAGCTTTTCAGTGATTTCATCATCGGCCTGCTTCCAAGTGGTAATAACCATCTTATAACGCTCATCTTCCGTCATGAATCCCTGCTTATATGCTTCTGAAATCTGAGCTACGGTTTCTTCCGCTTTTGCAAGAATTTCTTTCTTTTCAGCAGGTACGGTCATGTCACTGATGGAAACCGTCATGGCTGCCCTTGTTGAGTACTTATAACCAAGTGCCTTAACGTGATCGAGTGTTTCAGCAGTTTTTGTGGCTCCGTGCGTATTAATACACTTCTCAAGGATTCCCTTAAGTTCCTTTCTCTTAACGAGGAACTCAATTTCATTAAGGAACTTGTTCTCCGGATTTGTTCTGTCAACATATCCTAAATCCTGAGGAATTACTTCATTGAAAATAAGACGACCGAGAGTTGTTTCAATAATACCGCTCTCCGTAACTCCGTTTTCATCAATAATTTCTCTTCTTACCTTAATTTCTGACTGAAGTGTAATTATTTTATTTTCGTATGCCAAAATTGCTTCATTTATGCTCTTGAAGAACTTGCCTTCACCCTTATCTCCCGGCTTAGTCATTGTAAGATAGTAGATACCAAGTACCATATCCTGTGAAGGGACTGCTACAGGACCACCATCAGATGGCTTAAGAAGATTATTTGGTGAAAGAAGAAGGAATCGACACTCTGCCTGTGCTTCCACACTGAGTGGAAGATGAACAGCCATCTGGTC
>CAZNGY010000006.1:0-53712 GCA_964572955.1 uncultured Lachnoclostridium sp. | reverse complement strand
TGATATTGAGAAGTTTGCAAAGGCAGCGCATGAACACGGAGTCCCACTCATTGTAGACAATACATTTCCTACACCTGTAAATCTTCGTCCGATTGAATGGGGCGCAGATATAGTTACACATTCAACAACAAAGTATATGGACGGACATGGTGCGGCGGTCGGCGGTGCAATCGTAGATTCGGGAAGGTTTGACTGGATGGCACATGCAGACAAGTTCCCGGGACTTTGTACACCGGATGAATCTTATCATGGGATTACATATGCAGAAAAATTCGGAAAAGAGGGTGCTTTTATTACAAAAGCAACGTCACAGCTTATGCGTGATCTCGGTTCAATTCAGTCACCTCAGAATGCATTCATATTAAATCTCGGACTTGAATCACTTCATGTCCGTATGCCAAAGCATGTAGAAAACGGACAGGCAGTTGCAGAGTATCTTGAACAGCATGAAAAGGTTGCTTATGTTAATTATCCGGGACTGCCATCAAATAAATATTACGAAGTGGCAAAGAAATACATGCCAAACGGCGGATGCGGAGTAGTATCCTTCGAAGTAAAGGGAGGACGAGAAGCAGCAGAGAAGTTTATGAAGAATCTTAAGCTTGCTGCAATAGAGACACATGTAGCTGATGCAAGAACATGTTGTCTTAATCCGGCAACATCCACTCATCGTCAGATGAATGACGAACAGCTTGAAGCAGCAGGAATCCCGGCAGGTCTCATAAGAATTTCTCTCGGACTTGAAGATAAGAGAGATTTGATTGAAGATATTGCGCAGGCTCTTGAAGCTATATAATCCTTTCAGTTTTATAATAATTAGCAGAAACCGGCGGTAATCAAAAAAGTACTTTTTTGATTATTGTCGGTTTTTGCATTAAAAGAGAATTAATGAAGAATTTGCTGTTGAAATTACAGTTGTATTTTAATATAATGGACATATTATGTCTAAAAGACGTTTAAAAGACGGGTGAAGAAATAATTCACCAAAGAATGGAGGAATTCATATGAACGAAAAGAAGGAAAACTTTAAACCCTTTATTTCGGCAGATTCAACAATGCGTGAGTTTACTGTGACATCAGTGCTTCTCGGTATTATTCTTGCCGTAGTATTCGGAGCAGCCAATGCGTATCTCGGACTCAGAGTAGGAATGACCGTTTCGGCATCAATTCCGGCAGCAGTTCTTTCGATGGGTGTAATCCGAGTTATTTTAAAAAGAGATTCCATACTTGAAAACAATATGGTTCAGACCATAGGTTCAGCCGGAGAATCTCTTGCAGCCGGAGCGATTTTTACACTTCCTGCATTATTTATGTGGGCAGAGGAGGATCCTTCGATAAAAGCACCATCATTTCTTGTAATTGCAATTCTTGCAATCGGTGGAGGAATTATCGGTGTACTCTTTATGATTCCGCTTCGTACGGCACTTATCGTTGAAGAACATGGAACGCTTCCTTTCCCTGAAGGACAGGCTTGTGCGGAAGTTCTTCTTGCCGGAGAAGAAGGCGGTTCAAAATCAAAACTTGTTTTCTCGGGACTTGGTATTTCTGCTGTTTATAAGTTTATTGCAGACGGACTTAAACTTTTTCCAAGTGAAGTTGATTATTCCATAAAGTCCTATAAGGGTTCGGGAATCGGAATGGATGTACTTCCTGCCCTTGTCGGTGTGGGTTACATTTGCGGAGCAAAAGTTTCATCTTATCTTCTCAGTGGAGCAATTCTCGGATGGTTTGTAATTATGCCGCTCATTGTGTTATTCGGCGGTGACATGGTAATGTTCCCTGCAACTGATCCTATAAGTACACTCAGCACAGGAACTCTTTGGGGAAGCTACATCAGATACATTGGTGCCGGTGCAGTAGCATGTGGCGGTATCTTAAGTCTTGTTAAGTCACTTCCTCTTATTATCAAAACCTTTACAAAGGCAATTAAAGGATTTGGACACAAGGGTGGTGATTTAAGAACAGAAAAAGATTTACCTATGTCAGTGGTAGCAATTGGTGTAATCATTACGGCAGTTATACTTGTTCTTGTACCATCAATTCCGATATCACCTCTTGCAATGCTTATTGTAATTGTTTTCGGATTTTTCTTCGCAACGGTATCATCAAGAATGGTAGGTATCGTAGGCTCATCCAACAATCCTGTTTCAGGTATGGCAATTGCAACCCTTCTTATTTCAACAATCATTCTTAAGCAGACCGGAAGTACCGGAATCAGTGGAATGACAACTGCAATTTGCATCGGTACGGTTATCTGTATTGTTGCGGCAATGGCAGGAGACACGTCACAGGATTTAAAGACAGGATATATTGTAGGTGCAACACCATATAAGCAGCAGATCGGAGAACTTATCGGAGCTGTATGTTCAGGTCTTGCAATCGGAGGAGTTCTTTATCTTCTTAACAGTGCATGGGGATATGGTACAGATGCACTTCCGGCACCACAGGCAACACTTATGAAGATGGTAGTTGAAGGTGTTATGGAAGGAAATCTTCCTTGGACACTTGTTTTCACAGGTGTATTTATAGCAATCATTGTTGAAATTCTTGGAATTCCGGTTCTTCCTTTTGCAATCGGACTTTATCTTCCAATTCACCTTTCAACACCAATCATGGTCGGCGGTCTTATTAAACTTATAATTGAAAAGAAGAAGTTTAAGGATGAAAAGAGACGTGAAGAAATTGTTTCAAACGGAATTCTTTACTCCTCAGGTATGATTGCAGGAGAAGGTCTTGTAGGAATACTTCTTGCAGTATTTGCGGTTCTTAAGATTGACGGTAAGATTGATATAAGTGAAAAAATCAATCTCGGAAACATCGGAGGTTGTGTATTCTTTGCAATTCTCATTGCAATAATGGTATTCATCATTACCAGGAAAGAAAAAGGAAAGGCAGAATAATGGCACGAAAAAAAAGCAGAAAAGTGAAAAAGGTTGAACGTAACTATCTGGATATGATACCGGTTCATTCTGAAGACAGACCATGGAAACAGATGAGTGATTCCAAGATAGAAATTGAAATGGAAAACAAGGGCTTTTATAACCGTATAGCTCAGAAGTTTTTTCATAAACCTAAAACCAGTCACATCCTGCTTGACGGACATGGTTCTGCTCTTTGGCTGATGATAGACGGAAAAGCATCTATTTATGACATTGAAAGATCAATGGAGGAAAAATTTCCGGATGAGGCCGGAGATATGCTTAAAAGAGTAATTAATTTTATGATTACTTTGGAAAGAAATGGATTCATTAAATTAAAAACATCATAGAATGCCGGGTCGTAAGACCCGGCATTACTCATTTTTGCATATTTTCTTTTAGTGTTTATATGAAGTTGATTTTGCTGTTGATATCGGTGAAAAAACTTTCTTGTTGAAATAAAATCGGAGATAAATCTAAGAGCAAAAAGACTGAGAATATATCAGTAAAGGTTTTCTTAGGAGGTTTCTATCCGAACGTCCATGGCAGATTACAAAAAAGAAGAACGGCATTTGTCGAAATATGAGGAAAAAAGAAGAACGGATGATAAAATTACGGTGTAATATTGTAACAGTGTATTGAAAAAAATCCTAAAAGCGATTAAAATGTTACCAATTACAGCTTTTGCTGTCTACGAAAGGAAAATGAAAATGAAGAAAATCGGTGTTTTAGGAGCAGGAACCTGGGGGATAGCTCTTGCAAGAATGCTTACAAACAATGGAAATGATGTGGTGGTGTGGTCAGCACTCCCACAGGAAATAGACAATCTTAACAGTACAAGAGTTCATCCTAACCTTACATATATGCAGATACCGGATGAAATGCGTTTTACAAAAGACTTAAGTGAAGCCTGTACAGATAAGGACATTATTCTTGTTGCAGTACCATCAGTATTTGTAAGAGGAACGTCAAAGAATGCAGCACCTTATGTAAAAAATGATCAAATAATAGTTGATGTGGCAAAAGGAATAGAACCGGACACCCTTTATACGATGACGGAAATAATTAAAGATGAAATGGTTAAAGCGGGCAAAACGGAAGTAAAACCTGTAGCCCTTTCCGGACCTACACATGCCGAGGAAGTGGCAAAAGACATGCCTACAACAATTGTTTCTGCATGTGAGGATCTTGAAACAGCACAGATTGTGCAGGATGTGTTTATGAACACCTGTATGAGAGTTTATACTAATACTGATGTTAAAGGAGTAGAGCTTTGCGGTGCGCTTAAAAATGTAATGGCTCTTGCAGCAGGAATTTCTGTCGGAATCGGATATGGAGATAATACAAAAGCAGCACTTATTACAAGAGGTATGGCTGAGATTACGCGGCTTGGTATGGAGATGGGATGTGACAGCAGAACATTCTACGGACTTGCCGGAATCGGTGATCTTATTGTAACGGCAACAAGTGTACACAGCCGAAACAACAGGGCCGGAATGCTTATAGGTGAAGGTGTGCCTGCAGCCGAAGCAGTTAAGCAGGTAGGAATGGTTGTTGAAGGAATTAATGCAATACCGGCGGCAATGGAACTTGCAGGAAAATATAATGTTGATATGCCTATAATTATGGCGGTGAATGAAATCGTAAATAACGGTAAATCACCTAAAACTGCGGTTATGGAATTGATGAACAGAGATAAGAAGAATGAATATAACAAACAGCACTAAAGTGCTGTTTGTGACAAGAATCTGAAGAGAACTGTGTAGAAGTCGAAAATATAAAGCAGATTCTTGGGTAAATAACAAACCGTTCCGGTTTGTGGAGTAATAGAGAAGAGAGTTAATAGAATATGTATTGTTTAGGAGATTTTGATACCAGGACGGTTGTTGTGGTGACAGGTGTTGCGGGTGAGCTTGGTCATGATGTTATGAATGAGGTTGCTGCACGTAAATACAAATGTTTTGGAACGGATCTTGCAACATTTTATCCAAATGAGCCTGACGGAACAATGATAACAAGGCTTCCTTACTGCTCAATGGACTGCAAGAATTATGCAACGGTGGACAGGGTGTGTGATTCAGTCAGAATTGATGTGATTATACATTGTGCTACTACTTATTATACTAAAACGGCGGAAAACCTGGCAAAGGTCTGCAAAAGACTCGGAGCAAAGCTGATTTTCGTCGAGAGAACGGATAGGCTTTCAGAGGTGCCTGCGAGATATCAGAAGCCGGGATATGAGGAAGGTAATATTGAGGCCGCAATGAAAAAGGCTGAAAAGATAATTTTTGACATACTTGATGAGGCTATTGTTGTAAGAACCCAGTGGCTTTACGGAATGCAGGGTGGAGAGTATGTGAGAGAAAGACTCGTTCAAGGAGAGGGAACCAGACAGGTCGTGCTCAGAAGAGAAAGAAGCGGAGTACCGACCTATACAAGAGATTTGGCAAGGCTTTTGGTTGATATGGTAGATTCTAAGGCTTATGGAATTTATGATCTTACTAAAGAAATAGAGCCGGTTACGGAAGCGGATTTTATAAGAGAACTTTTTGTACGTGCCGGACATCTCAATAAAGTTGTAGTAAGAATTCCAAAGGCGGAACGGGAAGCTGCAAAAAAGCTTCAGGAAGAATATGAGGCGAAAAAGGCAGCAGGATTAATTGAAGAAGAATCTGAAAATTCAGAATATGGCTGTCCGGAAAAATACAGAACCTTAAAGGAAGGAAAGTTCAGACGGCTTCCATCCTGGCAGGGAGCGATTGCGAGATATCTTAAAGAAATAAGGTACAGGCGCAGATATCGAGGAAATATTCCGGAAAAGGCAGTCAGTGAGGATGACTGGAAGGATGAAGTATTATGATATGCATTGTCACTTCGTACCCGGAGTTGACGATGGAGCACAGAGTGTTTCTGCTGCACTCGAGTTGATTGAAGCAGATTATAATGATGGAGTCAGAGTGATTTTTATAACACCTCATCAAAGACCGAGACTTTTTGAAGTACCTTTGGAAAAAGTGGTCAGCAGATATGAAATGATAAAAGAAGAAGCACTCAAAAGATTTCCGGATTTGGAAATATATTTGGGATGTGAATGTTTCATGCATATGGAAATTCTTGAAAGAATAGAAAAGAATCCTGAATTAAGAATGGGAGGCGGAAGATTTGTTCTGGCCGAATTTTCGACAACGCACTCAGCAGGATTCATTCTTGAAAGAACTGACGAACTCATATCGGCAGGCTATGAGGTAATTATTGCACATGCAGAAAGATACTATCCGATAAGAGAGGATATTGAATTCCTTAAAAAGCTTAAAAGAATGGGTGCATATATCCAGATTAATGCAGATAGTATTATAGGAACGTATGGGTACAAGATGAAGCGATTCTGTAAAAAGCTTTTAAGAGAAGATTTGGTTGACTTTGTCGGAAGTGATGCTCACAATATAAAAAGCAGACCGCCAAGGATTGGAAAATGTGCTGATTTTATTGCGAAAAAATATGGAACAGAGCTTAGGGACAAAATTTTCACAAATAATCCTGCTGAAATTATAAAAAAAATGTAAAAAATTTAAGCTGAAAGTATCGTCTATAAGGCGGTATTTTGTTGACATGTTTCCGTTGGTATGTTATTATTTTTCTGCAGTGTTGGAAATCTATTGGGGGGGTAAACCTCAATGATTACTGCATGTGGAACAAAGATAATTAAAGGTTTGATTTCACTTTAAACGGTTTATTTTGGGGGATGCGGTAATAAAACTTATTATTAGAGCATTCCTTTTTTATGCAGTTAATGCTAAAAACGATAAAATTCAGTGCCTGAAAAATCGTCGCATTGCCGCGTTTTTTATGAATCTGATGTTATAAAAAGATAGAAAATCAGCATGAATGAAGGCTGAGTGGCGAAGCACGTCATTTTTAGATGTATAACAGTCGTTTTTGGTGGAGGAAGGGAATATGTGGTATGTAATTCAAACAGGGAAGGCTCAGGAAGAGAAGATTAAACTGGAATGTGAAAGACTGATTCCGGAAGATGTTCTTCAAAGGTGTATTCTCCCGATGTACGAGGAAAAAGTCAGATACAACGGAGCGTGGCATCTGAGAAAAAAGAAATTATTTCCCGGCTATCTTTTTATGATATCAGATGAGTTGGAAATGCTAAATGATGAGTTGAAAAAAATAAGCGGAGTAACCAAGCTTCTTAAAGCAGGAGAAACGGTTGTTCCTTTAAAGGACGAAGAAGTTATTTTGATGAAAAAGCTCATAGGTGATGAAGATGTGATGAAAATGTCGGAGGGATTGATAGAAAATGATAAGGTGATTATTTTGTCAGGACCTCTTAAAGGAATGGAAAGTTCAATAAAGAAACTGGACAGACATAAAAGAAAAGCATGGATAAGTATCGAAATGTTTAGCAGAGAGCAGCTTGTGGAAGTCGGAGCGGAGATACTTCGTAAAATTGATTCGGCATCGAACAAAAAGGTATAATGGGGAATGACGGTTTTATTGCCGTTTTATCACATACATATATAAAGGAAGAGTGGAATGTACAGAAAAGATTCAAGAGACTGGCTTAAACATCTGGATTTTATTTTATTGGATTTGATTTGCCTTCAGGTTGCGTATGTGTTGGCATACGGACTCAGTGGTTACGGATTTAATCCGTATGATCATCCGCTGTATCGGAGTGTGGCATTTCTTTTGGTTTTGACGGATTTGGTTATTATCTTTATTTACGGCACAATGAACAATGTGCTTAAGAGAGGCTATTATCGTGATTTTATAGTTACGATACACCACTCATTAATTCTGGGAGCTTCTATTCTGCTTGAACTTTTTGTGGTTCAGCAGGGCAATAAGTTTTCGAGACTTACACTGATACTTACTTTTGGAATTTATGCGATTGTTACATATGTAATGAGAAATCTCTGGAAGAAATTCGTAAAAAGAAAAATGAGTTCCGGAGAGGGAAGAAAACTTCTTATAATAACGGTCGACCAACTTGTAGAGGAGACAATTGATAACATCAGGGAAAACAATTATGCCAGATATTCGATTGACGGCATTGTGATAATGGATAAAAACCGTGTCGGAGAAATGGTAAACGGAGTTAAAGTTGTTTCGGACAGCGAAAATATCTATGATTATGTTACCCATGAATGGGTTGATGAAATCTTTATATCGTTTCCGCTCGAAATAGCTTACCCGGTGGAGCTTGTAAACAAGCTGACGGAAACCGGAGTGATTGTTCATCTCAATCTTGCAAGGGTTACGAAAACACAGGGCAAACAGCAGTTTGTAGAAAAACTTGGGAATTATACGGTTCTTACTACAAGTGTTAACTATGCGTCATCATTTCAGCTCTTTTTAAAGAGAGTAATTGATATAATCGGTGGTCTTGCCGGTTGTATTATTACCGGTATTTTGTGCCTTTTTGTTGCTCCGGCAATAAAAAAAGAGTCTCCGGGACCGATTTTCTTTTCACAGGAAAGGGTCGGAAAGAATGGAAAACCTTTCAAAATATATAAATTCAGAAGCATGTATATGGATGCAGAAGAACGAAAAGCGGCACTTATGTCACAAAACAAACTTGGAAGTGACATGATGTTTAAGATGGATTTTGATCCTAGGGTAATCGGAAATGTTGAACTTCCTGACGGAACGAGAAAAACCGGAATCGGTGATTTTATCAGAAGAACAAGTATTGATGAATTTCCACAGTTCTTTAATGTACTCAAAGGAGATATGTCAATAGTCGGAACACGTCCTCCTTTAACAACGGAAACAAGCCTTTACGAACTTCATCACAAGGTACGACTTGCCATTAAACCGGGAATTACCGGACTCTGGCAGGTAAGCGGAAGAAGTGATATAACCGATTTTGAGGAAGTTGTAAGACTTGACCGTGAATACATTAGCGGATGGAATATCGGTCTTGATATAAAAATTCTTGTAAAGACAGCACTTGTCGTGTTGAAAAGGGAAGGTTCGGTGTAAGGAATGAAGTTGAGTTTGGAAAATAAAACAATTCTTGTTACAGGTGCAGCCGGTTTTATAGGTTCAAACCTTGTAAAGAGAATATATCGGGATGCACCGTCTGCAACGGTTATAGGGATAGATAATATGAATTCCTATTATGATGTTGACCTTAAGGAGTTTCGTCTGAATGAATTGAATAAGTATCCGACATTCACTTTCATAAAAGGCAACATAGCAGATAAAGAATTAATTACGGAGTTGTTTGAAAAATATAAGCCTGCTGTGGTTGTTAATCTTGCTGCACAGGCAGGTGTACGTTATTCAATAACTAACCCGGATGCGTATATTGAATCTAATCTTGTCGGTTTCTTCAATATCCTGGAAGCCTGCCGAAATAATAGTGTAGAGCACCTTGTGTATGCATCATCTTCAAGTGTTTACGGATCTAATAAAAAAGTACCATATAGTACAGATGACAAAGTTGATAATCCGGTATCATTATATGCAGCAACGAAAAAATCAAACGAACTTATGGCTCATGCATATTCAAAACTTTACAACATTCCGTCTACAGGACTGCGATTCTTTACCGTATATGGACCTGCAGGGCGTCCGGATATGGCGTATTTTGGATTTACCAATAAGCTTGTGAAAGGTGAGACTATAAAGATTTTTAATTATGGAAACTGTAAGAGAGACTTTACATATGTAGATGATATTGTTGAGGGCGTTCTTCGTGTGATGAAAAAAGCTCCGGATAAGAAAAACGGTGAGGACGGTTTACCGGTTCCACCATATGCAGTTTACAACATTGGTAATCAGAATCCGGAAAATCTGTTGGATTTTGTTCAGATTCTTAGTGAAGAATTGGTTCGTGCGGGTGTTTTGCCGGAAGATTATGATTTTGAGGCTCACAAAGAATTGGTTCCTATGCAACCGGGGGATGTGCCGGTGACTTATGCAGATACAAGTGCACTGGAACGTGACTTCGGATATAAACCATCCACGGACTTAAGAAATGGATTGAGAAGGTTTGCCGAGTGGTATGCAGAGTTTTATAAATAGAAAGTACAAATAGTAATAGATTTTAAGGAATAGAGGAAAAAATGAGAGAATTAAAAGATTTGAAAATTGCAGTGGCTGGAACAGGATATGTAGGTTTGTCAATAGCAACCCTCCTTTCACAGCATCATCAGGTGACAGCAGTGGACATTGTTCCTGAAAAGGTTGAAATGATTAACAATCGGAAATCTCCGATTCAGGACGATTACATCGAAAATTATCTGGCAGAAAAGGAGCTTAATCTGAAAGCAACATTGGATGCAAAGGAAGCCTATTCTGATGCAGATTTTGTAGTAATTGCGGCACCTACAAATTACGATTCGAAAAAGAACTTTTTTGATACATCCGCAGTTGAGTCAGTCATCAAATTGGTAATTGAGTATAATCCGGAAGCAATCATGGTTATAAAATCAACGATTCCTGTGGGATACACGGCAAGCATAAGAGAAAAGTTTAATTGTGATAATATCATTTTCAGTCCAGAATTTTTAAGAGAGTCAAAAGCTCTTTATGATAACCTGTATCCATCCCGTATTATAGTCGGTACAGATATGGAAAATTCACATCTGGTAAAAGCAGCTCATACTTTTGCAGAACTTCTGCAGGAGGGCGCAATTAAGGAAGATATTGACACTTTGTTTATGGGATTTACTGAAGCAGAAGCTGTAAAACTGTTTGCAAATACATATTTGGCATTGCGTGTGTCCTACTTTAATGAGTTGGATACCTATGCGGAAATGAAGGGTTTAAATACACAGCAGATAATAAGCGGAGTGTGTCTTGATCCTAGAATTGGAACTCATTATAATAATCCTTCTTTTGGATACGGCGGTTATTGTCTGCCTAAAGATACAAAACAGCTCTTGGCAAATTATGAGGATGTTCCGGAAAATCTGATTGAAGCGATTGTTGAATCAAATCGCACCCGTAAGGATTTTATTGCAGACAGGGTCTTGGAAATTGCCGGCGCATATCAGTCGAATGACAGTTGGGATGAAAAAAAGGAAAAGGAAGTTGTGGTCGGTGTTTATCGTTTAACCATGAAGTCCAACTCCGATAACTTCCGTCAGAGCAGTATTCAGGGGGTTATGAAGCGTATTAAGGCGAAAGGTGCAACTGTGGTTGTGTATGAGCCGACTCTTGATGATGGAGAAACATTTTTTGGAAGTAAGGTTGTGAATGACCTTGAGAAATTTAAGAAAATGAGCCAGGCTATTATTGCAAATCGCTATGATAGTTGCTTGGATGATGTGAAGGAAAAGGTTTATACGAGAGATATTTTTCAGAGGGATTAAGAAACGGATACAGAATGCTGTTTTGAAATGCAAAAATAGCTCAAGAGAGGAGCGGTTTGTAATTGGAATATAAGAGAAAAGTAGATAAAGCCTGCATTCCAACATGTAATATTTTAGGAGTAAATATTGCGGCTATTAATATGGAATGGTTATTGAAATATATTGATGAGAATATAGCTGATATAAAGGGTGATTACATTTGTGTTTCAAATGTACATACAACTGTAACAAGCTATGAAGACGCTTCATATTGTGCTGTACAAAATGGTGGGTTGATGGCTATTCCGGATGGGGGACCGTTGTCCACAATAGGGCAGAAGCGTGGTCATAAAAATATGTCAAGGACGACGGGACCTAGTTTGATGGGTGAGGTATTCAAACTTTCAATTGAAAAAGGTTATAGTCATTATTTTTATGGAAGTAAGGAAGATACTTTGAATTTACTTTATCAAAAGCTGACACAGAATTATCCGGGAATTAATATTGTTGGAATGTACAGTCCACCATTCCGTCCTCTTACAGAGGAAGAAGATGATGTTGTAATTGAGCGAATTAATGCAGCTAAACCAGATTTTGTTTGGGTAGGATTGGGAGCACCTAAGCAGGAGCAGTGGATGGCTGTACATCAAGGGAAAATTGATGGTTTGATGATTGGCGTAGGGGCTGGATTTGATTACTATGCAGAGAATATAAAACGTGCTCCAATGTGGATGCAGAAAAGTAATTTGGAGTGGTTATATAGATTAATGCAGGACCCAAAGAGATTGTTTAAAAGATATTGGAATACAAATACTAAGTTTATTTGGAATGCAGTGATTAGAGGAAAATGATATTTAAGAGGATAGATAAAAAAGTAAAAGAGTATAAAATATATGAATGTAAAGTATTATATGATTGACTTTTTAAGGAGAAAGCGGGGAAGTGTAAGGTGTTAAAACATTTAAAGCAGATTCGGTGTAGGTTATTGGTTTTGGGAAAACGCAACATTACAATTGGGAGTAATAGCACGTTTGGAAGAGGAACAGTAATGTATGCACCAAATCGTATGGAAATAGGAAAAAATGTTTACATTGGAAAATATTGTTCACTTGAAGCAGACATTAACATAGGAAATGACGTTTTAATAGGAAATAACGTCGGTTTAATAGGAAAATACGATCATGATTATAAACAGGTTGGTAAGAGCATTAAAGATAGTCCATGGATAGGCGATGCAGATTATCAGTTTAAAGGAAAAAATCTGAAGATTGTGATTGAGAATGATGTGTGGATTGGATATGGGGCGATTATAGTAAGTGGAGTAAGGATAGGACATGGTGCAATTGTTGCAGCTGGGAGTGTAGTACTTAAAGATGTAGAGCCATACTCTATTGTGGCAGGAAATCCGGCTAAAGTTGTGTCATATAGATTTGATAAAGAACAAATAATGGAACATGAAAAAGAATATTATAAGGAAAAGTAGAGAGGAGAATGACATGCGTATTGGGTTGCTGATAACAAGCATTGGTAACTTTGGACAGAAAGGTTTTTATAATGCGCAGGAAGTTGGACTTGCCAGAGAGTTAGATAAGGTTTTAGATGAGGTTATTGTTTATAAAGCAATATTAGAAAATCAGACAAAGCAAATTGTAGAAATAGAAGGGTGCAGGAATGCTTTAATACATCAGATACCGGTGAAAAGCAAGGGGATTAATGGAATATGGGATTGTAAATTTTTGGATCCTACACTTGATGCATTAGTTTACTTTTCTGATACACAGTTGTCAGTACCCAAAGTATATAGATGGTGCAAAAAAAATGAAGTAACTATGATTCCATACATAGGTGTTATTGAGAGTCACAGCACAAATAGAATTAAAAAGAAAATAATTGATATATTGTTTTATAGAAATGTAAGAGTATATAAAAAGTGCTTATGTCTGGTGAAGACACCATCTGTCGAGGACCAGTTGAATAAAATCGGGATAAAAAATACAGAGGTGGCTCCAGTCGGGTTAGATATTTCGCTGCTAAAAGAAGGATATGAAAACGTACCTGTGACAGAGTTGAAAGAAAAATATGGTTATTCAGATGATGACAAAGTCCTTCTTTTTATAGGACGTTTGATTGAAGAAAAAGAACCAATTCGGATGATTGAGATTTTGTCTGAGGTCAGAAAGAAGGATAATCGTTATAAGCTTCTGCTGGTTGGTAAAGGAGAACTGAAACAAGCGGTCGAGAATAAGGTCAGCGAGTTAAATCTTGCAAACTATGTTCAGATGATTGCACAAATACCTAATAGTGATATTTGGGAGCTATATCGATTTGCAGATGTTTTTGTGAATTTAAACCAACAAGAAATTTTTGGAATGGCAATTTTGGAAGCAATGTATTATGGCTGCAAAGTGATTGCATGGAATGCACCAGGACCGAAATTGATAATTGCGAATAAGGATTATGGGTTTCTTGCTGATAGCAACCAAGAAATAATTGAAGAGATCATTGAGGATAGTTGTCGTTCAATTGAAAAAGCTAAAAGGCATGTAATGGAGAATTATACATGGGATAGCACGGCACGTATAATTTTAAGATTGTTACGTGGATAAATAGGGAGAAATGAATGAAGAGTATTAAGACGTATTATGCAAAATTGAATAATATGGGAGATTTACTTAGTGAATATCTTATTCCTCATATAACGGGTAGAGGAGTTATACATTGTGAAAAGGTTTCAGATTTCCAGATAATGGGAGTGGGAAGTTGTGGAGGCGCTCTATGGGGGAAGAAGGAATCTGGTGTGAAAGAAAACATAAAAGACTTTATAAAAAAAAGTTCTTGCATTGGAGTTGATACCCCTTGTGCGGTATGGGGAACTGGCTTTATAAAGGATTATTATCCTCAGCAACTTGAGTTATTAAGAAAAAATGTTTCGTTTATTGCAGTACGAGGACGATTATCGCAGAGGATTATAGAACAGTCATTAGGAGAAAAGATTGAACCTGTTCTGTGTGATGGAGGGATTTTGTCATCTGAATTGTTAAAAAAAATGCCTGAAACCAAGTATGAGATTGGGTTTATTCCCCATTATAATGAGCAAAAACTAGTTAAAGAGAATGGTATGCTTGAAGCAATGCGGAATAAATACTCAAAGTTTACTGTTATAAATTTGAGAGAGGAACCACTAGAAGTAATAAGAAAAATCGGTGAATGTGAAAAAATCATTTCCACGTCATTACATGGGTGTGTTATTGCAGATAGTTTTGGTATACCCAATTTAAGATTAACTATCTCGTCTATACCAGGAACAGGGTTCAAATTTGATGATTACTACTCGGGGTATAATCTGGAGGTGCCAGGGATTAAAGTGACTGAAGACAGCGAATTACCAGACGAAGATTTCATCACATCACAATATAAAATTACAGCTTCTATGGTAAATACGAAGAAGAAAGAAATGAATGATGTGCTTGCTGATTTTGTCAGAACAATGTAAAGGGAAAAAGAATATGAAGTATTTAATAATGGTTAATACAAAATATCCGTATAGGGCAGGAGAAGCTTTTTTAGAAAGTGAAATTCGGGAGACCTCACAGTATTTTGATAAGATATTAATTTTTCCAATAGACACTGTTGTTGGAGATAAACGTACTAGAAGTATTGAATACGCAAATGTTCAGGATTTTGTTTTTGAAAAGGAAAAAACGATTTATAGAAAAAATAAAATCAAGATACTTTCTTTTTTTAATTTATATAAGTATACAGGAAAATTAAAAGAACGTTGTTACGATTCTTTTTTTGAAACATCAGCACTTTCACAAGCAAGAAAAATTGAAAATATCTTAGATACGATAAACTTTGATAAAAATGATCAGATTGTTTTATATAGTTATTGGTTTTATATTCCTGCTAGGATTATAGTAGCACTTAAAGAGTATTTTGCAAATAGAGGAGTAACTACTATACAAATATCAAGGGCACACAGATTTGATATTTATGAAAACAAAACAAGACCACTACCACAAAGAAAATTATTGTTGAAGGAAATGGATAGGGTGTTTGCTTGTTCGAGGGATGGAGCTGACTATATAAAAACAAAATATCCGGAGTATGCAGATAAAATAGAAGTGAGCTTGTTGGGAACGTATGATCATGGAGTTGAGGAGTACGATATGGATTCAACTTTTTCTGTGGTGTCGTGTTCCCGAGTTACAAATATAAAGAGAGTTCACTTGATTGCGGAAGCTGTTCTGATTTTGCAAAAAAAAGGCTATCCCATAAAATGGACACATATTGGGGATGGTCCTCAGATGCAGGAGGTACGAGCTTTAGTTGATGGCAAAGTAATAGATCATGTTAGGCTGCTAGGAGCAATAAGTAATATAGAAGTATATGATTACTATAAGACTAATAATTGTTCGGTGTTTATAAATGTAAGCAGTAGTGAGGGACTGCCGGTTTCTATTATGGAGGCGACGTCGTTTGGAATACCGGTAATTGGAACTGATGTTGGTGGTACCAGAGAAATTGCGGTAGATAATGTTACTGGAAAATTATTGAAAGGTAATCCGACAGCAGAGGAGGTTGCAGACGCACTAGAAAGCTTATATCTAATGGATAAGCAGGAATATATGTTTTTGAGACAGTCAACTAGAGAGTTTTGGAACAGTAACTTTAATGCAATAAATAATTATAGGGCGTTTATAAATGAAATAGAGAATTTGTCTTTGTTCGAGAAATAATAAATATATTAATACGTTTTGGGAGTATTAAGAAATAGCTGAAGGTTAGGAGAATACAAAAACAATGACAGTATTGTTTGTAACATTATCATTATCAGGCGGTGGGGCTGAAAGAGTTGTATCGCTTTTGGCCAGCGGATTGTCCTTAAAAGAAGATGTAGATGTACACGTATTAGTATTTAAAAGGAAAAAAAACGAGTATCCATTAGCTGAACAGGTTATACGTCATCAGATGGACGAAAAGACCTATAAAAGCAAAATAAGTAGGCTGGGATTCATCAGAAAAAAAATCAGGGATATAAATCCTGATATTGTGATTCCATTTTTAAATGAGCCAACTATGTATACATATATTGCAGGCTTAGGAATGAAAACAAAATTCATTGCTACTGTTAGAAACAATCCAATGTACTATGCTGGGAAAGGATATCGTGGAAGAATCATTAAATATATCACGGAACATGCAGATATGTGTATGTTGCAAACGGAAGAGCAGGCCCGTTTTTTTAATTGGAAATCGAAAGAGCAGTATTTTATTCTCCCAAATCCAGTTAAGGAAGAAATGTTAGAATCAGATTATAAATATAGAACGAACGTGTCAAAAATAATCAGTTGTGGACGGCTTAATAAACAGAAAAATTTTGAAAGGTTAATAAGAGTTTTTTCAAAACTCTGTGATAATGAAAATTCTATTGAGTTGTTAATATATGGTGAGGGAGAGGAACGAGATAACCTATTGAGTTTGATTACTAATTTAGAGTTGGATAAAAAGGTCAGACTAATGGGTAGAACGAAGGATGTTTTAAGCGCATTGGAAGATGCAGATATATTTGTTCTGTCATCGGATTATGAAGGAATGCCAAACGCATTGATGGAAGCCCTGGCGGTAGGAATGCCATGTGTATCGATGGATTGCCCTACTGGACCTTCTAGTCTGATTTGCTCAGGTAAAGATGGGGTTTTGGTGGAATCTGAGTATGAGATGTTGAATGCATTAAATATATTGATTAACGATAAGGAAATGAGGGTTCAAATGGGGATGGATGCAAAGAAAAAAATGTCTTCAATGTATTCAATTGATGCAATTCTGGATCGGTTTATTGAGAGAGTATTATAATAAAATGAGGTGCAAAGGTGAAAAAAAGTGTTTCATCAAGATATGTATTGGCTGTTGTTTTCTTTATAGCAGCATGTTTGCCAATTTCTATAAAAAAATATTTAGATATAGTTTCTTTAGTAAATATCGTTAATTGTGCAGGTCTTCTTTATTCATTACTACTTGAAATAGAAGGAAGATACTACTGTAAAAAAAAATGGTTAATACTGCATGGCTTTTTAATATGGGTTACTATTGTATCTATAATAGCAGGTGAGGGATTGGTTAGTGTAATACAGAATGTTTATACATTATATATTGCAAGCATCATGGCAATTTATCTGCTTCAAAAAAATTATAACAAAAGTATATATATTATTTCCGTTATTTTTTCTGGAATGGTATTTATGAACTTACTTACGTTTTTTATGGGAGGTCTATATCAGGTAAATATATATAATATGGCATATTTTATGGGTATCAGGGTTAATATTAGTGATATCCTTGTTTTTGCTGTTTCGATATCATTGATAAGTTCTATTCGAGGAAAGCGAATTCATAAAATTATCTGCATAGTGTGCATATTATCTGGAGTTGTTTTTTCTGTTTTGGAATGGGTATCTACAGCATTGGTAACAATGTGTGTATTCGCATTAGTTTGTTTTATTATAAAGATGACTTACAAATGGCCTAAACAAAAAAAAGTTATTAGAATTGGTAGTATACTTCTCGTAATAGTTACAGTTTCATTTAGTTTCAATCCTGATGTGCAGAGTTACAGTTGGCTTGTTGAGGATATTTTGGGTGAGTCGCTTACATTAGATGGGAGAACTGATATATGGGAAAGTTGTATTAGTCAGATTAAAGGATTGACATGGATTTATGGACATGGGATTGATCACGGGTATACATTTGCAATATCAAATGGTGCATATGTTAGCCACCCACATAATCAATATTTAGCAGTGCTTTTTAATTTCGGTATTATTGGACTATTGATGTATTGCAAAATGTTAATAGAACAGTTGGTTTCAGTTTCTCGTGTTGAAAATAGTAAGATTAGAATGTTTAGTATATCCTGTATTATTGCATCAATTATAATGGGCATCACGATGACATATTACGGAAAACCTTATTGGATTGTTTGGTATGTGGTTTGTCTCTCTATTCCTTGGAAAGAGGGAGAATAACTGTATAGCCATATAATAAAAAGTATATATGAACAGAGGAAAATTAATGATGAAAGAAAGTGTACGTAATAGGCAAATAGATGGATTAAGAGGTGTGATGGCATTTATAATTGTTTTATTCCATTTGTTTTGCAGATATCAACAATTGTATTGTGATAATAGTATCGCTTTTATGGAAAACTGGGGAACTTATGGAGTTTGTACATTTTTTCTGATTTCAGGTTATTTTCTTGTAGATAATAAAGAGGGAAGTTTTAAGCTGTTGCCTTTTTTAAAAAGAAAGGTACTACGTTTATACCCTATGTATTTGATATGTATAACGCTAACATCGCTAGTCTTACTGATAATTGAGTTGCCTGGTAGAAAAATTACGATAGAAAAATATGTTTTGAATATACTTTGTATAAATGGTTTCATAGATAGACCATATATTGATGGAGCTCATTGGTATATGATTATTTTGATATCCACAATTTTAATATGTGGATCACTAAAGAAAATGAAGTTGTCAAAAAATTCAATGGTCTATGTAGCCGTGCTTTTTTTGAGTGCTGTATGTTTATATTTGAATATTCCAGTGCTTTCTATTTTATTGGGAGGTGGATATATAGGTATAGCATTTTGCGGAGTAGCGATTCATCAAATGGAGCTTGAGGATGCAAATAATAGGAAAAGCTGGATTTTGTTGATAATTATTTCCTTGATTTTTACATGGAAAATTCGTGGGATAGATTTCGTTATTGGATTATTGATTGGTATGCCACTATGTTGGGGTGCAATAAGAGGTTACATGTTTTTTCTGGAACTAAGTGTTTTTCAGTATTTGGAAAAGATATCGTTTGAACTTTATCTGATACATCAGAATATTGCTTATGCAATTGAGTATAAGCTTCAAAGTATTAGCGGAACATTTAGTTATTGGTATCCGGTCGTCTCACTAATATGTGTTTTAGGCTTAGGCACGGTGTTATATGAGACGAAAATGATTGTATTAACTAAAAAGGAATGGAAATATAGATGAAACAAAATATGGCTGATTTATATAAAAAAATGTCATTGCCGGTAAAGGCATCATTGTGGTATATGTTATGCAGTATTCTACAAAAAGGCATTAATGTCATAACTACTCCTATTTTTACAAGAATTATGACGACTGATCAGTATGGTTTAGTTACTGTATACAATTCATGGGAATCTATTATTACAGTTTTTGCAACATTAAAGTTTACTGCTGGTGTCTATAACAATGCCATGATTCGCTATGAAAAAGATAGAGATGGCTACACATCTGTTTTACAAATTTGGACTACAATTATTGCTACAATTCTATTTATAGTATATTTTTTTACTAGAAATTTTTGGAATAAATTATTTGAATTACCTACATGGTTAGTAGCAATCATGTTTGCTGATATTATCCTGTCGGCGGCAATGTCTTTTTGGACAGTTAGAAACAGATATGAGTTTAAATATTTATCGGTATGTATTGTAACTGTAATTGCAAGTATTTTAACTCCTGTTATAAGCATTATACTTGTATGTTCGACAGAAACGTATAAAGGCGAAGCAAAGATAATAGGAACACTTTTATCACATTTCATAGTTTATGGTGTGGTTTATGTTCTGATTATATTGAGGGGCAAAAAAATATTTAATAGAGAGTATGTTGTATATTCAACAAAGTTTAATATACCTTTAATACCGCACTATCTGTCACAGGACGTGCTTAGTCAAGCAGACAGGGTTATGATTAACAGCATGTGTACTACAGGAAAAGCGGGAATTTACGGAGTTGCATATCAAGCAGGTTTTTTAATTAATATCGTTACAAATGCAATAAATGGGTCGTTCGTTCCACTTTTATATGAGAACTTGAGGGAGAAAAACTATAAGAAAATCAATAAAATGGCAATCATGATACAAATTGGTGTTGGAACGATTTGCTTTTTATTTTCATTATTTGCACCTGAACTTATGAAAATATTGGCTACAGAAGAATATTATGAGGCAATTTGGATTATTCCACCAGTTGCTATGAGTTCGTTGTTTATAATGATGTATAGTTTTTTTACAAATGTTGAGTTTTATTTTGGAAAAAATAAGTTTATTATGGTAGCATCAGTTATGACTGCAACCTTGAATATATTGCTCAATTGGTATTTTATCAGATTATATGGATATATTGCGGCCGGATATACAACAATGTTTTGTTATTTTATTTACAGCCTGGCTCAATACATATCCATGTTGTATGTATGCAAAAAAGAAGGAATAGAAAATCCTTATAATGGGAAATTAATTTGGTCAATTGCAGTACTTTTCATGACTATGTCGTTAGCAAGTAGCGTGTTATATACGAAAACAATTTGTCGATACATAATTATTTTCATCATGGTAATATTGATTAGCATGACAGTTATAAAGAAAAAAGAATTTTTAAAAGATTTTATTGGTAGAAAATAATTTTAATAGAATTTATAGTTGAACAAAAAGGAAGGACATTAAAGTTGAATCTTAAAATGTTTTTCTTTAGGGAACATTAGGTGATATGTAAAAATAACAGGCATTAAGCAAAAGAGCAGGGAGGATAGAAGAAGTATGAGTAGGCATTTTTTTTACCCACAATCATCATCCGTAACTTCCTCCCGAGTCCTGTATACCCCTTCCGCATTTGCACGCTCATCGCTTTTACATCTCCAAGAAGCAGGAACACTACAGGCATTACATCCGCATACATCTACCCGAAATAACCTGACATCTTTTTTATTCTTTATAGTGTTATCAGGGATGGGAGAAGTGGAATATGAAGGAAAAAAGTATGAGCTTGAGACAGGAGACTGTGTATTTATTGACTGCCAAAAAGCGTATAGTCATTCGACAGGTTACCACTTGAGCAAGGATGATAATACCGCACTTTGGTCTCTTCAATGGTGTCATTTCTATGGACCGTTCTTGTCGGATATCTATGAGAAGTACAGGGAGCGCGGAGGACAACCTGTGTTCCGTATAGATGATTCTATCCGATTTACATCTATCCTTGATAAACTCTATCTTCTCGCCTCTTCACCGGATTACATAAGAGATATGCGAATAAATGAAACTTTATCATCACTACTTACTTTAATTATGGAACAGTCATGGCATCCGGAGAGCAGGAAAGTGAGCAGAAAGAGGCTGGAACTGGAAGAGGTAAAGAAATATCTCGATGAACATTATATTGAAGAAATTGCTTTGGATGAGCTTGCTGAAAGGCACTATATAAATAAATACTACCTGACTAAGATTTTTAAGGAAACTTATGGCAGTACGGTAATAAGTTATGTTTTGGTAAAGCGGATTACGAGGGCTAAGCAGTTATTAAGATTTACAGATATGACGATTGATGAAATCGGTAATGCAGTGGGAATGAAAGACGCAAACTATTTCAGCCGGATGTTTAGAAAGGTAGAAGGTATAAGTCCGAGAGAGTATCGGAAGAGGTGGTAGAGAAATGTTTCTTATACAAATTTGTAAGAAGAATGTGAGGAAATATGAATAGTTTAAAAAAAATTGACAATTTACATTCCTTGTTTTTGTCACAGGCATATCAGGATTGTTGGGAAGATTATAACAGGTCATTAAAGCTTAAAACATTTCCTAAATGGGATTATGTAATTTTGACTGCATCTAATGAGCAGCAAGCTGAAGGATTTCGTAAGCAGATTGAGGAAAGAAAAGAATTTCTTCCTAAAACAACTAAATTTGCGGCAGTACCGGATCGTGACGGTAAACGTGTTGGTTCAGGCGGTGCAACTTTAGAAGTTTTAAGGTATTTATATAGTCAGGAAGATTCGTTTGAGGGATTGCGTGTTCTTGTTATTCATTCAGGGGGAGACAGTAAAAGGGTCCCACAGTATTCCGCACTAGGTAAACTTTTCTCACCGGTACCTCATCAGCTTCCGGATGGAAGAAATTCAACCTTATTTGATGAATTTATGATTTGTATGAGTTCGGTTCCGTCCCGTGTAAGAGAGGGGATGGTATTATTATCCGGTGATGTGTTACTGCTTTTTAATCCTTTGCAGATTGATTATAATAATTCGGGTGCTGCGGCTCTTTCGTTTAAAGAACATGTAGAGACAGGAAAAAACCATGGAGTGTATTTAAATGGTGAAGATGGCAATGTAAGGTGTTGTCTGCAAAAGAAACCTGTCGAGGAACTGCGACGTGTCGGAGCTGTTAATTCATCTGATTGTGTAGATATTGATACCGGTGCATTGATTTTTAGTATACAGATGATGAAATCCTTATACTCATTGATAGATTCAGAGGAAGGGTACGATGCTTTTGTGAATGACAGGACAAGACTTTCACTTTATGCAGATTTTCTTTATCCTTTGGCAGAGGATTCAACTCTGGAAGGATTTTATTTGGAAAAACCGGAAGGCGAATTTTGTGATGAACTGACAGAGGCAAGGAAGCAGGTTTGGAAAGTGCTTCGTCCATACAGAATGAGACTACTTCGTCTTGCTCCTGCAAAATTTATTCATTTTGGTACAACGCGTGAAATTCTGGAACTTATGAGCGGTGGTGTTGATAAATATAGTGCTCTTGGTTGGAATCGTGTGGTTGGAAGCAGTATTGCCGCTGATACATCCGCTTACAATAGTATTTTGGAGGCAGATGCAGTTATAGGAAAAAGGTGCTATCTTGAGGTTTCGTATGTTCATGGAGAGGCAAGTATTGGTGATAATTGCGTGCTTTCTTATGTGGACATACATGATGAAGTGATTCCGGATAATGTGGTTATCCATGGATTAAAACAGCGTAATGGTAAATTTGTTGTAAGAATTTTTGGAACAGATGACAATCCTAAATCCAACAGTCTGTTTGGAATGGATTTGGATAAAATTGCAGAAAAACTAAAAACAGATTTATGGAAAGATGATAATCATACTCTTTGGACGGCAGAGATATATCCGGAGTCAGACAGCATAAATCAGGCTGTCAAAGCAGCTCTTAATCTTTACTATCTTGTTAACGGAACAGGAGACCTTGGAGCTTGGATAAATTCAGACAGAAAATCACTTTGTTCAGGTTTTAATGCGGCTGACCCTGATGCCATTATTGCATGGGACCGTAGAATGACAGATTTGACGGTGATGGATGAAATAGGGGATGCGATTAAAAATAAAGTTCCAGCCAGAAAATTGAGAAAGATGGAAAAGCTTACTAAAATTCAGTATGAATGGTTGGAAAAACGGCTTCAGAAAGCGGATTTTACTGAAAAACTTCGTTTACATTACTATTTAGGTATATTACTTGAGGATGAAAATGAGGTGCAGAAGTGTTTCGAAACAATTCAGGAAGAAGTTCTGAAGGCAACGATAGCAGAGTTAAGTTATAATGAAAATGCACATATTGTAACGGACAGGCATACGGTAAGGCTTCCTTTGCGTGTTAATTGGGGCGGTGGATGGAGTGATACACCTCCTTATTGTAATGAAAATGGAGGAACAGTGCTTAATATGGCAATTCTTCTTAATGGAGAAAAGCCTGTTGAGGTGACTCTTGAAAAAATACCTGAACATAAAATTATTTTTGAAAGCCGCGATATGGGTGTTTATGGAGAGTTTACTTATATTGAGGAACTACAAAAGACAGGTGATCCGTTTGATCCGTTTGCCCTACAGAAGGCGTGCCTGTTGGCATGTGGAATCATCCCAAAAGAAGGACACACGTTAGATGAAGTGCTGACACGCCTTGGTGGCGGATTTGTAATGCATTCGGAAGTTACAAATGTACCAAAGGGCAGTGGTTTAGGTACCTCGTCAATTCTTTCGGCAGCATGTGTCAGGGCAGTTTTTGATTTTATGGGAATCCAATATTCGGAAAACGATTTATATTCCCATGTTCTGGCTATGGAACAGATAATGTCTACAGGTGGCGGATGGCAGGACCAGGTCGGTGGTATTACAGCCGGTTTGAAATATATTACTTCCGGGCAGGGAATAACACAAAATCTTAAAGTTACGCATGTAGATGTATCAGATGAAACAAAGAAAGCGTTAGACGAACGGTTTTGTCTGATTTATACCGGTCAGCGCAGACTGGCAAGAAATCTGCTTCGTAATGTGATTGGTCGCTATGTAGGTAATGAACCTGATAGTTTATTTGCCTTGGAGGAAATACAAAAGGTTGCGGCACTTATGAAATTTGAGTTGGAACGTGGTAATGTAGATGGATTTGCCGGGTTGCTTGATTATCATTGGGAATTAAGTCAGAAGATTGACGTCGGTAGCAGCAATACTTTAATCAGACAGATATTTAGCAGTATAGAGGATATGATTGATGGTAAGTTGGTGTGTGGTGCCGGCGGCGGCGGTTTCTTACAGGTTATTTTGAAAAAGGGCGTAACAAAAGAGCAGGTTTCAGAACGCCTACATGGTGTTTTTATGGAAAGTCTGGTTGATGTTGCTGACTGTAAATTGCTTTGGAAAGAGTAGTCAGGGGTCAACGGATTTACAAACAAGTGGTGAAAACAGACTAAAATTTTCTGTTATTACCGGCATATTTTTGAACAGAACCTCTTTGTCGGATTATATCCGATGAAGGGGTTTTTTTGTATAAAGTAAATGGTTATGATGAAATAAGTGTGTTTAGGTTTTTGAAATATGATTATCATTAAACAAGAAACCAAGATTGTGCTAGTTTATTGCAGAATATGCAATTCCCAAAACGAGTGTTTTGATGTAAAGTAGGATTATCAATTTAGAAAAGGACAGAAATAATATGAAAAAGGCATTAATTACAGGTATTACAGGTCAGGATGGTTCTTACCTTGCAGAGTTTCTTCTTGAAAAGGGTTACGAGGTTCATGGAATTGTACGTAGGGCATCAATTTCAAATACAGCACGTATAGATCATATCATGGGTAGGATAAAACTCCATGATGGAGATTTAACTGATTCGTCCGGTTTGATTCGTATTGTGGGAGAGATAAAACCTGATGAGATTTACAATCTTGCAGCTCAAAGTCATGTACAGGTTTCGTTTGATGCACCTGAGTATTCAGGAGATGTGGATGCATTAGGTGTACTTCGTATTTTAGAGGCGGTGCGTGTCTGTGGTCTCACAAAGAACTGTAAGGTTTATCAGGCTTCAACCTCTGAGTTATATGGTAAAGTTGAGGAGGTTCCTCAGAGAGAGACAACTCCATTCCATCCTTATTCACCTTATGCTGTTGCAAAACAGTATGGTTTTTGGATTGTAAAGGAATATAGAGATGCATATGGTATGTTTGCTGTTAATGGTATTTTGTTCAATCATGAGTCTGAACGCCGTGGAGAAAATTTTGTTACCCGAAAGATAACTCTGGCTGCCGGACGTATTGCAGAGGGGCTTCAGGATCATCTTGAGCTCGGAAATATGGATTCTCTGCGTGATTGGGGATATGCTAAGGATTATGTTGAATGTATGTGGCTTATCATGCAGCAGGAAAAACCTGAGGATTTTGTAATTGCTACCGGTGTACAGCATACTGTTCGAGATTTTACTGAAAAAGCATTTGCAGCTAATGGTATTAAGATTCGTTGGGAAGGCAGCGGTATTGATGAAAAGGGATACGATGCAGAAACAGGTAGGATGCTTGTTTGTGTAAATCCGCAATGGTTCCGTCCTACTGATGTTGATAATCTTTGGGGTGATCCTACTAAGGCAAAAACAGTTCTTGGATGGAATCCGCAGAAAACTACATATGAACAGCTTGTTGAAATCATGGCAAAACATGATCGTAAGCTTGCAAAGCGTGAAAAGGCCATGAAGGAGGCATAACAGTAATGATGGAAAAAAATGCAAAAATCTATGTGGCAGGTCATCGTGGAATGGTAGGTTCTGCTATTGTCAGAGAACTGGAGAGACAGGGATATACCAATATTATTACAAAAACACACAAAGAATTGGATTTGTGTCGTCAGTCAGATGTCGAAGCTTTTTTTGAACAGGAAAAACCTGAGTATGTATTTCTTGCAGCGGCAAAAGTAGGTGGAATTGTTGCTAATCAAAGTGCACTGGCAGACTTTATGTATGACAATATGATTTTGGAGATGAATGTAATTAATTCAGCTTGGAAAAATGGGTGCAAAAAACTGGAATTTCTTGGTTCCTCATGTATTTATCCTCGTATGGCTCCTCAGCCCATGAAGGAAAGCTGCCTTTTGACTTCTGAACTAGAAAAAACAAATGAGGCTTATGCATTGGCAAAAATCAGTGGTTTGAAGTATTGTGAATTCTTAAATCGTCAGTATGGAACTGATTATATTTCTGTAATGCCTACTAATCTTTATGGACCAAATGATAATTATCATCCGACACACAGTCATGTGCTGCCTGCTTTAATCCGTCGTTTTCATGAGGCAAAGATAAGCGGTGTGGAAAGTGTTACATGTTGGGGAGACGGTTCTCCGCTGCGTGAATTTTTGTATGTGGATGATTTGGCAAATCTTTGCGTATTTCTTATGAACAATTATTCAGGAAATGAGACCGTAAATGCCGGTACCGGCAAGGAATTAACTATTAAGGAATTGACTGAATTGGTTGCAAAGGTTGTTGGATATACAGGGGAGATTCTCTGGGATATCTCCAAGCCTAACGGAACACCACGCAAGTTATTGGATGTTTCAAAGGCGGCAAATTTAGGTTGGACCTACAAGACGGAATTGGAAGACGGGATTCGTTTTGCATATGAGGACTTTTTAAATAATCCTATGCGTGCTGAACGATAATTGATGGATGGAACGGAGGTCGTATGTCCATAAGGATGTGCGGCTTCTCGTTTATAAGGAGGAGAGATGAATATTATTTTGCTTTCTGGTGGTTCAGGAAAACGTTTATGGCCGCTTTCAAATGATATAAGATCAAAACAGTTTATTAAGATATTTAAGCAGAACGATGGAAGTTATGAGTCAATGGTTCAGCGTGTATACAGACAGATAAAAAAAGCAGATCCGGAGGCTACTGTTACAATAGCTACAAGTAAATCACAGGTTTCTGCAATTCATAATCAGCTTGGTAATGATGTACACGTGTCTGTTGAACCATGCAGACGTGATACATTTCCGGCAATAGCATTGGCAAGTGCATATCTTTCGGATGTTATGCATGTTGATCAGGAAGAAGCAGTTGTTGTATGTCCGGTTGATCCGTATGTTGAAGATGATTATTTTGTTGCGTTAAAAAACCTAGCCGCTCAGGCAGAGAGAAACGAAGCAAATCTGGTTCTAATGGGAATTGAACCTACATATCCAAGTGAAAAATATGGTTATATTATTCCTGAAAGTAATGATTTTATTGCAGCGGTAAGTTCTTTTAAGGAAAAACCATCAGTTGATGTTGCGGAGGAATATATAAAAAAAGGTGCACTTTGGAATGGTGGTGTTTTTTCATATAAACTTAAATATCTGATGAATAAGGCTCATGAGCTGATAGATTTTAAAGATTATAATGACCTGTTTGCAAGGTATGATTCACTTCCTAAGATTTCTTTTGATTATGCTGTAGTGGAAAAAGAGAACAGAATTCAGGTTCAGAGATTTGATGGTGAATGGAAAGACCTTGGCACCTGGAATACACTAACAGAGGCAATGGAAGAGAATATTGTTGGTAAGGGAGAATTAAATGATAAGTGTACCGGAGTTCATATTGTTAATGAGACAGATTTGCCTATTCTTGCAATGGGGCTGACAGATGTTGTGATTTCAGCATCACCGGAGGGAATTCTGGTATCTGATAAGGGACAGAGCAGTTACATTAAGCCTTTTGTTGACCGTTATGAACAGCAGATTATGTTTGCAGAAAAAAGTTGGGGAAGTTTTAAAGTCATAGATGTGGAAGAGAAATCATTAACAATAAAGGTTACATTGAATGCCGGACACAGCATGAATTATCACAGTCATGGAAATCGTGATGAAGTTTGGGTAGTTGTATCGGGTACAGGCAGAGCAGTGATAGAAGGTTTATCTCGCAGTATTGATGTGGGAGATGTGGTTAAAATGTCTGCGGGTAGCAAACATACGGTAGTGGCTGAAACAGAGCTGAAAATGATAGAAGTTCAATTGGGAGAGAATATTAATGTGCATGACAAGGTGAAGCATGCGTTGGAAAATTAAATAGAAATCTCTTGAAAAATAAAGAATGACCGTGGTTGCTATACAGCTATGAACACTGACAAGCAAGAAGAACAGAGAGAAAAAGCAGAAAAATATGATAGGAGAAGAGATTATATAATAAACGAGAGGTTAACTATGAAAAAAAGGATTTGCAAAACCTGCGGAAAAGAGTTTTTAAGTGAAGCAAAGTTCTCCTACTGTCGTACTTGCAGTAAAAAGTGGCGTGAGGAACAGAAAAAATTAAAGAAACAGGCTGAAAATTTAAAATGGAAAGAATACCAGAGGCTGCAAAAGGAAATATTTGAGTCGGAAGTGTTGGCATATTGTCCAATTCCGATGGAAAGTATCCATTTACACGCAAATACATTATATGTTATCGGAAATGGTTTTGATCTGATGCACAGGGTTCCATCAAGTTATTATAATTTTCGTGACAGTCTTGGAAAAAACAGCAGCCTGCGATATGAGTTGGAAACAGTATTAACGGCAGAAGATATATGGGCGGATTTAGAAAATGCCCTCGGAACTTTAAATTATGACTTGATGGGAAGCAGCCATATTGTTGATATGTGGCTCGATAATTTTGGGTTTTATGATGATGAGGATGGCGGGGCTGCAGAGTTTTATATGGCCGCGGAAGCAGCTGCGGCACCAATGTACAATTTAGTGAGAGATCTGCAGCCGGCATTTAGAAGATGGGTTGAACGTCTTGAGGTTGGAACTGACGATCGACCGTTGATTGGATTGATTCATCCGATGGGAAAGGTTCTTAATTTTAACTATACAGAATTTATTGAAACACTGTACGGAGTTAAGGATGTCTGTTATATTCATGGTTCAAGAAGAAAAAAGGAAAAACTGATTCTCGGACACAGACCGGGCGAAACAGGAAGTTTTTCTGAGAAAAGCATGGAACCTGAGAATTATCGTCAGGCGGTAATTGATGTTGCACAGGATAACGTGTTTGATTTGGTTGGAGAGTACGATAAGGATTTGACTAAGAATAGCCGGGAAATAATATTAAATCATCAGGATTTCTTTAATGACTTGGCATCTGTTGAACAGATTATTGTGATTGGTCATTCAATTTCGCCGGTGGACTGGGACTATTTCGAAGAAATATGGAAAAAGGCAGAGAAAGCACATTGGTATTTTGGAATTTATGGCATTACTGATCTTCGAAACATGATGGAGTTGGTAAACAGTCTGAATATAGAGAATTATGATGTCTTTCGAACGGATGGAATTTATACAAAAACGAATAAAGTAAAAGAAACTGAATAATTACCGATGTTGAAGCCGATACTTGTAGAAAACAGGGGGAGGCTTCATTTAAGTTAGTGATAATTTCAATATTAATTTTGATTATTCTTGTGTTTGTTCTTTATTGTTGTGTAAGGGTAGGAGCAAAGGCTGACAGACGGATAAATGAGATGTTTGAAAGAAGAAAATCCGGTGATGAAAACACAGAGTGACAGCTTTACTTTGTACCTGTATTCCGGTATGCAGTATACTGTCGAAATGTCAGTAAAAATGCCTTTTTTATCGGAAATATCGTTATATGTTTATATTGACGTTGAAATGCCGGTGTGATAAAATGCAGGAAGTTTGATGGACAAATACTATAAAGTACATTGAGGGATGAATTTATGAGAACAGAAAACAATTACGATGATGAGATTGACTTATTACTTCTTTTTAAGGCAATCTGGCACAGACTCTGGGCAGTTATTCTTGCAATTATTGTTGTTGGGGCGGCAGGCTTTTCTTATGCAAAGTTTCTGATAACTCCAAAGTATCAGGCAAATGCGCTTTTTTACGTAAACAATAGTAATTTGTCGGTAGGAAGTACGTCAATATCGCTTCAGGATCTTAGTGCGGCTCAGAATCTTGTAGATACTTACATTGTTATTCTTACATCAAGAACAACACTTAATGCGATACTTCTCGATACGGGTGTTGATTATACGTATGAGGAACTTAAAGAGATGGTTTCCGCAAATGCGGTTAATGACACGGAAGTTTTTAGCGTAAATGTTGTAAGTGATGACCCTGAAGAGGCAGAGAAAATCGCAAACAGCATTGCAAAACTTCTTCCTGAAAAAATCAGCAATATTGTTGAGGGAAGCAATGTTAAGATTGTTGACTATGCTGTAGTTCCGCAGGGAAAGATTTCTCCGAGCGTTACTAAATATACTGCAATCGGAATGGCCCTTGGCATGCTTATTTCATGTGCCGTTATCGCAGTAATTACTCTTATGGATACAAAGATTCATGATGAGGATTATCTTCTTCAGACATATGATCTTCCGGTATTGGCTGTTATTCCGGATTTTGAAAAAGCTTATTCCGGAAAGTACGGCAGATATTATAGTGCATATGGTCGGTATGGCAGTCCTGTGATTCAAACAGAAGAAAAGACAGAAGAAGAGAGGGGACAATAAGATGGCAGCTGATAAAGAACAGAAAAAGGCATTGCAAAACACCGTCGAAGCAAAATCAGGCAAAAGAATGATAGGTAAGAATCTCCCTTTTGAGGCTTCTGAATCATATAAACTTCTCAGAACCAACATACTTTTCAGTACGGCTGAAAAGGGATGTAAAGTTATTGGAGTTACCAGTCCACTTGCGGGCGAAGGTAAATCAACAACGTCGGTAAATATGGCTTATGAGCTTGCGGAGTCCGGGAAAAAGGTTCTTCTGATAGAGGGAGATCTTCGTGCTCCTGCAATAATGAAACTTTTAAAGATAAAGAAGAAAATCGGTCTTGTACATGTACTTGCGGGAATTCATGAATTAGATTCAGCAATTGCAAAATCAGTTTTCCTTGAATATCTAGATATTCTTCCTGCAGGAAAGATTCCGCCTAATCCTGCGGAGATGCTTGCTTCTGCCAAGATGAGAGATGTACTAAAAGAACTTTCGGTAAATTATGAATACATTATCATTGACCTTCCACCGGTAATGGCTGTAAGTGACGGTCTTTCAATTGCTGAAACATTAACGGGAATGGTGGTTGTTGTAAGACAGGGATATTGTGACCAGAGGGTTCTTGCAGAAACAATGAGACAGCTCTCATACCTTAAAATCAAGGTATTGGGATTCGTATTAAATCGTGTTGACGAGAAAGAAAGATACCTCCACAGAAGAGGTGGTTTTAACCGGAAAGGAAAGAATGGTTACTACGGAAGTTACGGAAACTACGGAGTGAATGAAGACTAGTTTTTTCTTCCTTTTTGGAGGTATGGATATTGAAAGCTAAAAAGAAGTGTGTTATAATCACTATAATATTTTTGCTCGCTTTGTCGGCAATTGCTCTGATTGTTTACTTCTTTACCCATAAAGACAGAAATAATGATGAGCTTGGAGGTCTTGGTCCGAGAGTAACTGAAACCGCAACGGTGACACCGACGCCAACGGAAACTGTTCCGGATGTGACGGTAACACCTGAACCCACACCGGTTTATGTCAGTCCGGTAAACTTTGATGAACTTAAATCAATCAATCCTGACATTTATGCGTGGATTGATATACCGGGAACAGAAATAAGTTATCCGGTACTTCAAAGTCCTGATGATGATACTCTTTATTTGGATCATGATTACAAAAAAAACAGTAATGGTGCAGGAAGTCTGATGACGGAACATGCCTATAACGGAACTGATTTTTCAGATCCGGTCACAATGATTTATGGTCATAATATGCTAAACGGTGATATGTTCGGTACACTTCAGAAAACCTTTTCTAATGCAGACTTCTTTAAAACTCAGGGAGAGATAATAGTGTATCTTCCTGATAAAGAACTTCATTATGAAACTTTTGCGGCATTACCTCATGACGGGTGGCATATATTATACAATGTAGATTTTTCTAATCCTCGAACCCACGCTTCGTTTTTTAACGGAATTTTGTCGGCTCGTGAGTTGGGAGCACAGATTAAAACCGATACTGTTATTGAATCCGATGATAAGGTGATAATTCTTTCAACCTGTCTTAAAGGAAACAGGAACAGAAGATTCTTTGTCTGTGCAAAATTAATTGGTTAGTAATTTTTTAAAAAATATTATGGAGGGAATTACTATGGTAAAGAAAATTTTAGCTGTTATTATGACAGCAGCGGTAATCACAGGTTCAGCTTTTGCGGCTGATTTTACAAACAGTGTTACTGCAAAGGATGCACCGGAGGTTGTTACGGTAAAAACAGCTGATGGAAAAGATGCAGCAGGTATCGTTTATGATGCAGACGGAAATGAAGTTGCGGCAGCAGGTGTTAGCGATATTGTCGTTACTCCTTATTCTAAGAAAGATGCTCAGAATGATACAATTAAGGGCAAACTTGAAAAAGCTTATGAGCAGGCAGGAGCAAAGAGCGTTGTCGATTTATCTTCAGATGCATCAAAAGTTCTTGAAGGCGCCGGACTTAAAGCTGACGAAGTTGTTGTATCTGATGTTTTTGATGTAGACGTTACTGATGACATTCTTACAAAGCTTAATGAAAGCGGAAATACACTTAAGGTTACTTTTAAGACAAACGTAAACAAGGGTGACTTCCTTATGGTTATGACAAACTGCGGTATTCTTGACGGAGACGGATGGAAGGTTGTTCCTGCAGAAAATGTTGTAATTAACGGAGACGGTACTGTTACTGTTACTTTTACAGAACTTTGCCCTGTTCTTTTTGTTACTGATGGTGCTGCAGTTTCTGTTGATCCTGCAGGTCCTAATTCACCACAGACAAGTGATGATGCCAACAATAAGGCTATGACAGTTGCAGTTGCTGCAGTTGCTGTTGTTGCACTTGGTGCAATTGCTTTTGTGGCAACAAGAAAGAATGAAAGATAATATAAAGGTTTGTTAATGAAGATAAAATTTAACAGACGAATGGCAGGAGCCGTGCTGACAATGCTGGTCATTGTATTAGCAGGGCTCCTGCTTTTATTCGTATTATTTAAATGGGAAAACAGAACACCTTCGGAAGGTACGGCGAGTTCTTCTGTATCGGCTCCGTCTTATGAAGAGGAGAGGGAACTGATTTATATCGGTGAAGATTGTTATGCTTTCAGGGAAAATCTTGAAACCGTGTTGATACTTGGTGTTGATAAATATATTGAGGATGTTACAGGTTCAAGCTATAACAACAACCAACAGTCAGATTTTCTTGTTCTTCTGGTATTTGACCATGATAACAAAAGTTATACGGCGGTACACATAAATCGTGATACCATGACGGAGATTACGAAACTTGGCATTAATGGTGAAGAGGCCGGAAGCTTTATCGGTCAGATTGCGCTGGCACATACTTACGGAAGAGGCGGAAGTGACAGTTGTCGTAATGCGGCAAGGGCGGTTTCGGGTCTTTTTTACGGAATTGAGGTTGATCATTATATTTCAACCACAATGGATTCTGTAGGAATATTAAATGATAAGGTTGGCGGTGTTACACTCACGGTTCTTGATGATTTTTCGGAAGCATTTCCGGAAATGACTAAGGGAGTCGAGATAAAGCTTGACGGAGAGCAGGCAATGGCGTATGTCAGAACCAGATACGGTTTGGATGAGCCTACAAATCTGCATCGAATGGAGAGACAGAGACAGTATCTTAATGCTTTGAAGCCTTGTGTTGTTAAAGCGGCAGGTGAGAGTGAAACTTTTATTTTTGATATGTTGGGAATTGTATCGGATTATCTGGTATCTGATTGTACAATACAGCAGCTCTCTGACGTATGTAATAATGCTATTTATTATACGGATAACGGTATAAGAACGATTGATGGTGAAGATATAAAAGGAGAGGAATTCATCGAATTTTATGCAGATGAGGCTTCAATACAGCAGGTTGTTCTTGATTTATTCTATGAGCCTTATATTCCAGAAGATTAAGGGAGGTAATTATGAAATATTTTGTAACAGGTGTTGCAGGTCAGCTTGGACATGACGTTATGAACGAGCTTAATAAAAGAGGATATGAAGGAGTGGGTTCTGATATTGCGGATGTTTACAGCGGAGCAATGGATGGGTCCTTTGTTACAACGGCTCCTTATGTTTCTCTTGATATAACAGATAAAGATGCTGTTGAAAGGGTTATAAAGGAAGTTGATCCGGATGTGGTAATTCATTGTGCAGCATGGACAGCGGTTGATCTTGCTGAGGACGATGATAAAGTTGAGAAGGTTCGTGCAATAAATGCCGGTGGAACAAAAAACATTGCACTTGTATGCAGGGAAATAGGTTCAAAAATGGTATATATTTCTACTGATTATGTTTTTGACGGACAGGGAACAAAGCCATGGGAGCCGGACTGCAGAGATTATAAACCATTGAGTGTATATGGTCAGACTAAGCTTGAGGGAGAACTTGCCGTAAGTGAGAACCTCGAAAAATATTTTATAGTCCGTATAGCCTGGGTATTTGGTCTTAATGGAAAGAATTTCATTAAAACAATGCTTAATGTGGGAAAGAAGTTTGACACAGTAAGGGTTGTAAACGATCAGATTGGAACACCTACTTACACTTTTGACCTTGCAAGACTTCTTGTTGATATGACTGAAACCGAGAAGTATGGTTACTATCATGCAACTAATGAGGGTGGATATATTTCGTGGTATGATTTTACCTGTGAAATATATAAACAGGCAGGGTATGAAACAAAAGTAGTGCCCGTTACAACTGAGGAATACGGTCTTTCAAAAGCAGCGAGACCTTTCAATTCAAGACTTGATAAGTCAAAGCTTGTTGAAAATGGATTCACTCCACTTCCTACATGGCAGGATGCCCTTTCAAGATATCTTAAAGAACTGAAGGAGTTTTAACCTGTAAAAAAAAATAAAATATCTGGGGATATCGGTTTGATATCCCTTTTTTTATGGGAAAGTTGTGCTTCTGTGGGACAGATGGTTCCATGATCTTTTTACGGGAAAGTTTTAATTGTGCAGAAGGGTTTTCTTTTTATTTTACATTTTTTTACAAAAAATTTAAGTTATCCCTTCATGAATCAGATATATGTGTTATAATTGACAAAAAGTATCGGAAAGGAAATGAAAAAATGTATGGTACAGCGTGGGCGTTATTACCGCCGCTTATTGCTATTGTTTTAGCACTTATTACCAAAGAGGCCTATAGTTCCCTTTTTATCGGTGTTGTGGCAGGAGGTCTTTTATATGCAGAATTTAATCCTGAGATTACAATGACTCATGTTATAGAGGATGGTCTTATTTCGGTTTTATCTGATCCGTCCAATGTCGGAATTATAATTTTCCTTGTAATTCTTGGCTCAATGGTCAGCATGATGAACAGGGCAGGGGGGTCTGCCGCGTTTGGCCGATGGGCGCAGAAACATATTAAAACAAGGGTAGGAGCACAGCTCGCAACCGTAGCACTCGGTGTGCTTATATTTATTGATGATTATTTTAACTGTCTTACAGTCGGCAGTGTAATGAAACCGGTTGCGGATAAGTATAAGATTTCAAAAGAAAAACTTTCTTACATAATTGATGCTACTGCGGCACCGGTATGTATAATAGCACCGATTTCCTCATGGGCAGCTGCAGTTACCGGATTTGTTGAGGGTGAAGACGGACTTTCAATATTTATCCGTGCCATTCCTTATAATTATTATGCAATCTTTACAATTGTTTTTATGGTAGCAATGATAATAACAAAGACTGAATTTGGTTCCATGAAAAAGTATGAATATGAGGCGATGATTGTGGAAGTTACGGATGATAATGATGATACTGTAAAAGATGACGGGCTTAAAAAGGGCGGCGTGATTGATTTGGTATTTCCGATTGTTGTTCTCATTGCAGCGTGTGTTCTCGGAATGATTTATACCGGTGATTTCTTCAAAGGGGAAAGCTTCGTAAATGCGTTTGCAAACAGTGATGCATCGGTTGGTCTTGTTATCGGTTCACTTTGTGCCATGCTTATAACGATTGCATTTTATTCAATACGACGTGTAATCAGATTTAAAGATTGTGTTGAGTGTATACCTTCAGGTTTCCAGGCAATGATTCCGGCGATACTGATTCTGACCCTTGCATGGACACTTAAAGCAATGACAGACAGCTTAGGAGCAAAAGTTTTTGTTTCCGAATTTGTAAGAACATATGCTAAGAGTTTTACGGCAATGCTTCCGGCAATTATATTTATCGTTGGTGCACTCCTTGCATTTGCAACAGGAACTTCATGGGGAACGTTCGGAATTCTTATACCTATTGTAGTTAACATTTTTCAGGATACAGATCCGGTTCTTATGATTATTTCAATATCAGCATGTATGGCAGGAGCTGTATGCGGTGATCATTGCTCACCGATTTCCGATACGACGATAATGGCATCGGCAGGAGCGGAGTGTGAACATATTAATCATGTTTCGACCCAGATTCCTTATGTTATTGTCGTGGCTGTGATCTCATGTCTTACCTATGTTGTTGCGGGGCTTTGTAAAAACGTGGTGCTTCCTATGGTATTCGGTCTTGTACTTATAGCAGGATTTATTATGTTTGTAAAATATATCGGTAAGTCTGAAGAAAAGTAAAAAGATTAGAATATCGGTTTCAGGCAGGAGTTTGATAAGAAGCTAAAACTGTTATTAATGAATTTGCATATACTAGATGAAATGCCCGTTATCGGCTGTGCAGCTGATAGCGGGCATTGTGTTTTGTTACTGAAATGAATTTAGTCTTTCAAAAAAGTTTTTTAGAAAATCAAAGAAGTCAAGCACTTCTTTTTTATTTTGGTTGTTACTGCATTTTATTACGATGTCACGTTGGCAGATTGGTGATTTTATGGGAAGGAGTTTGATTGATGTTTCATCAATATTTCCCCATGTGTATTGAGGCCAGAATCCTATACCCATGTGCGCTCCTATGAGGTTTCGGACAGCGGCAGGACTGTCGCTTTCAAAAATAATCTTAGGAGTAAATCCGGAGTGCATACAGAAACGGTCACAAATCTGCCTTAATGCCTTCGAGCCGGCAAGGCTTATAAAGTTTTCGTTTTTAACATCCTCCAAGAAGATTGAGTCAAGTTCGGCATACTTTGATTTTCCCGGAACTGCAAGGAAAATCTGCTCTGAAAAGACGTAGGTTGTTTTACCGGTTTTCTGATAGAACGGCTGGGTAAAAACGTCAATATCGGCAGTTTCGGATTCTGTGGTTTGGTTAATCATAAACTTAATATTGTCATGAAGTTTCTGATATTCTATAAGTGCTGAGGTTAAAATCGTTGAGGCGGCCATGACGTTAAGTTTTATTGTATTTTTGTTGAGGTTAGCCATATCCGCGATTTCTTCCGGAAGTGAGTCAAGTATGTTGATTACCGGTGCGATTCTGTCTCTTAGATAGATACCATACTCGGTAAGAACTATGTTTCTGCCGGAAGAACGGAACAGCTTAACTCCAAGTTCAGATTCAAGGCGGTGTATTGATTGGGTAATTGAAGGCTGTGCGACATTCAGTTTTTTTGCCGTATTGGATATATGCTGAATTTTAGCAGCTTCATAAAAATATTTTAACTGAAGAAGTTCCATGGTTTCTCCTTTTTATAAGAATTGTCTGAATATTTTGAGTTTTTTAATAAATCAATAATATCAAACTTATGAAAAGATTGCAAGCGTATTATATTTTGTTATATGTTTTGATACACCTATAATACAAAAGTTATCAAAAAGATACATATTATATATTAGACACAATGTGTTTTTGGTGGTAGATTATTAGGCGGAAACGAGATATGCATATCAAAACTGAAATCAGAAAAGAGGACGAATATGTTAAAGAATGATTTGCTTAATGAGTATGTTAAGCTAAATGAATTCGCTAAACCCGGTCAGATTTGTCTTGTAGGTTCGGGAAGAGCGCAGGATATTAAAATCGGTGAGATGTTTTCAGATTATGAAATAAATAAAACAGTTTATAACAGAAGCTGTGATGAACTTTTAATAAGAGATGCAGCAGTTTACTGTAATGAGTATGCAGGGGCATTACAGCCATCAAAACTCGTATTCTATCTTGGCGAAAGGGAGATTGTTGAAGAGGGCATTACTCCTGAGGAATTTGCCGAGCAGTACAGATGGATGCTCTATAATGTTCACATTGCATTTAAAAACACAAAGCTTTATATCATGGGGCTTGATGAAGAGGTTCCTGATGTCGATGTTTACAACAATCAGCTTGAGAAAATTGCTGATGAGTGCGGATGCAAATTCATAGGAACGGGTAACTGTGGTAAACAGGAAGGTTCAAGTTATTGGTTCTTCAAGAACATGAAGGTTTGTCTTTTTGACAAAGGGATAAGTTTTGCGGATGCGATGACAGTATAAGCAGTAATTTATGTGTATTAATTAAGAAAGAGTAAAAGGAGATTTGGAATGTCACAGTTATTAGAAGCAGTTATGTTAGTATGTTTTGGTTTATCATGGCCAATCAACCTTGTAAAGAATATTAAGATTAAATCAGCAAAAGGAATGAGTCTTCCGTTCATTCTTCTTATAACATTTGGTTATGTTGCAGGTATTTCTGCAAAAGTTGTAAGCGGACAGTTTAATTACGTTTTAGCAGTATATATTCTTAACATACTTATTGTTGCAATGAACATTGTCGTTTATTTTGTGAATCTTCGTGCTGATAAGAAGAGAGAAACAGGTATTGTAAATGACAATATGATTACTGCAGAGGCCTAAGCCTTAAGCCAAAGTGCTTTAAGATACTTAGATTACCTGATATATAATGACACAACACAACCAAAAGAGTCCGGCATAAGCCGGACTTTTTTGATTGTGTTTTTATCTGACGTCTTGTTCTATAAGTTTTAAAATACGTCTTGACCTTGTGGGAGTTTTATGGTAAATTTTAAAAATGCGAATGAGTCGCAAATTTGTTATGATGGAGGAAAGCATGTCTGTAAGAGTCAAAAAAAATCTTGTTTTGCTTATAATGATGCTTGCTTTTGGTTTTCTTTTCTGCGGTTGCGGATATGATTTCCAAACCGGCAGTAATGAAAAAATAAAGATAGTATGTACGGATTTTTCACAATATGACTGGGTAAGAGAGATTACAGCCGTTCATTCAGACAGATTTAGTATTTCATTTATTACGGACAATGGTGCTGATATGCATAGTTACCAAATGACGGCGGCTGACATTGCTGCCATTTCCACGGCAGATTTGTTTGTTTATGTTGGAGGAGAGTCGGAAATCTGGGCAGAAGATGTTCTCTCCGAGGCAGTAAATGATGAAATTGTTACTTTGTGCCTTATGGATTATCTGGGTGAAAGGATTGTTGAAGAGGAAATAACAGAGGGTATGCATGGAGAACACGAACATGAACACTCTGAGCATGGCGGTCATTTGGAGGAAGATACAGAGTATGATGAACATGTCTGGCTTTCTCTGAAAAATGCGGAAGTAATCGTTGGAAAACTTACGGAGATGATTTCTGAACTTGATGAGGAGTTTGCATGTGATTATGAGAAGAATGGAGAAGCGTACAGGGTTAAACTGAGCCTCTTGGATGAAAAGTTTTCAGATATGGTTGAACATGCAGCGGGAGATACGCTGATATTTGGAGACAGATTCCCATTCAGATACCTTTTGGATGATTATGATATTTCGTATTATGCCGCATTTCCGGGATGCAGTGCTGAAACAGAAGCAGGTTTTGAGACTATAACATTTCTTTCAGGTAAGGCAAATGAATTAGAGGTGCCGGCTGTCCTGGTTATTGATGGTTCGGACAGAAGAGTGGCAGAGACGATACTTTATAATACAAAAAGCAGAACAGCAGAAATTCTTGAACTTGATTCGCTGCAATCGGTTACAGCTGAAGAGGCAGAAAAGGGAACAACGTATTATTCGGTGATGGAAGAAAATCTTTCTGTTTTGGAAAGAGCACTTGGAAAGAGGTAAATATGTCATATATTGAATGTAAAAATCTTACACTTGGCTATGATGGGATGAAGATAGCTGAGAATATTGGATTCGTTGTCAACAAAGGTGACTATTTGTGCATTGTCGGTGAAAACGGAGCAGGGAAAAGTACATTGGTTAAGGCTGTTTTAAATCTTCTGAAACCAATGAGCGGAGAAATTGTTTATGGTGACGGACTGCTTGCTTCCGATATAGGATATCTTCCACAGCAGACTGTTGTGCAAAAGGATTTTCCTGCAACTGTAAAGGAAGTTGCTTTGTCGGGAAATCTTTCGGAACTGGGTCACAGACCGTTTTATGGCCGAAAAGAAAAAAAGAAAACGGAAGAGAAACTAAAAGAGATGGGAATGTGGGATTTAAGAAACAGATGCTACAGAGACCTGTCCGGTGGTCAGCAGCAGAGGACGCTTCTCGCAAGAGCGTTGTGTGCCACAGAAAAGATAATTCTGATGGATGAGCCTGTTTCGGGGCTTGATCCTGTGGTGACGAATGAACTTTATGAGATAATAAAGAATCTCAACAAAAAGGGTACTACGGTTATCATGGTTTCTCATGACCCTCAGGCTTTTGAATATGCCACCCACGTTTTGCATGTATCCGGACGTAAAAGTTTTTTCGGCACAAAAGATGAGTATTTAGAAAATGAAATTTCACATCGTTTTATTATGGCAGGAGGACAGTGATGAAAGAAGTAATAACTGAACTGCAGTTTTATTTATCGTTTCCGTTTGTAAAATATGCACTTGTTGTCGGGGTGCTTATTGCGTTTTGTTCATCTCTTTTGGGAGTGACACTGGTACTCAAAAGGTTTTCATTTATAGGTGACGGACTTTCACATGTGGCATTTGGTGCACTTGCAATTGCAACGGTACTTAATGTTTCAAACAATTTGTTTATTGTAATGCCGATAACAATGATATCGGCGATTCTTTTGCTTAAAACCGGTCAGAATACCAAGGTTAAAGGTGATGCCGCAATTGCAATGCTTTCGGTCGGAGCGCTGGCAGTCGGATATCTTGTATTAAATGTTTTTTCAGCATCAGCAAATGTCTCAGGAGATGTATGTTCAACATTATTTGGTTCAACAAGCATTCTTACCCTTACAAAAAGTGAGGTTGCTTTATGTATTATTATGTCTGTTCTTACGACGGCGTTTTTTGTTGTCTTCTACAATAGAATTTTTTCAGTGACATTTGATGAAAGTTTCACTAAAGCATCGGGTAAAAATACAGGTTTTTACAATTTATGCATAGCGGTTATAACTTCGATAATAATTGTACTGGCAATGAACCTTGTGGGTTCACTTCTTATTACGGCACTTCTTATTTTTCCGGCTCTTTCAGCAATGCGTATTATGCACAGTTTTAAAGCTGTGGTTGTTTATTCGGCAGTACTTTCCGTAATAGGTGCCTTTTTGGGCATCATTTTATCAATATTGTTTTCAACACCTACGGGTGCAACGGTTGTTGTGACGTACATATGTATTTATTTTATTAATTGTACTGTTGGAAGATTAGTGAAATAATAAGCAAGTTACACAATGATTAAACAGGATTAAAGCCAGACATAAATAAGAAAGCCCGGTAAGGATTTGATGTAAATAAATCCTTACCGGGCTTTTTGATGCCTGTTATTAGTTATTGTAGAGGTTACGTTTGTCAATTACACGCTTAGCTTTTCCTTCACTTCTTTCGATTGTTTTTGGTTCAACAACCTTTACGTCGACTTTGATTCCGAGCATTGATTTAAGTCCGCTTACAATTCTCTTTTCAAGAGCAGCAGTATTTGTTTCAGGATCTGCAGCCATTTCAGGGGTCATTTCAACCTGGACTTCGATAGTGTCATGGTTTCCCAGACGGTCAACAACAATCTGATAGTTTGCAAGGAATCCGCAATTAAGGAGTACGGCTTCGATCTGTGAAGGCCATACGTTAACGCCCTTAACAACCATCATGTCGTCGCTTCTTCCCATTGGTTTATGCATACGGACATGAGTACGACCACAGGAGCATTTTTCCCTTGTGAGTTTGCAAAGGTCTCTTGTACGGTAGCGGAGGAGAGGAAAGGCTTTCTTGGTAATGGATGTGAAAACAAGTTCTCCGACTTCTCCCTCAGGAAGTACTTCACCGGTTTCAGGATTAATTATTTCTGCAATGAAATGGTCTTCCTGAACGTGCATTCCCTTCTGTTCTTCACATTCAAAGGCTACACCGGGACCGGAAATTTCCGTAAGACCGTATATGTCGTAGGCTTTTATGCCTAATGTATTTTCAATGTTTTTACGCATTTCTTCGGTCCATGGTTCTGCACCAAAGATACCTGCTTTTAATTTTATTTTGTCTTTGAGACCTTTTTCGGTTATCACCTCTCCGAGATTTGCAGCATATGAAGGTGTACAGCAGAGGATTGTAGACCCCAAATCCTGCATGAACTGAAGCTGTCTTTCTGTATTTCCGGCAGACATTGGAAGAGTAAGACAGCCTACTTTGTGAGAACCGCCGTTAAGTCCCGGACCACCGGTGAAAAGGCCGTATCCGTAACATACATGGCAGACATCATCTTTTGTACCACCGGCAGCAACAATTGCTCTTGCACAGCAGTCCTCCCATACATTTACGTCATCCTGTGTATAGAAAGCAACAACACGTCTTCCGGTTGTACCGCTTGTGGACTGGATTCTTACACATTCCGAAAGAGGTGTGCCGAGAAGACCGTAAGGATACTGGTCTCTTAAATCATCTTTGTTAATAAAAGGAAGTTTGTGAAGGTCGTCAACAGATTTGATGTCTTCAGGTTTTATACCTGCTTCATCCATTTTGTTGCGATAGAATTCCACATTTGTATATACATGTTGAACCTGTTTTACGAGTCTTTCACTCTGAAGCTTTTTGAGTTCCTCGTAAGGCATTGTTTCGATTTCCGGCTGAAAATAGTTTTTCATTCAGAATACCTCCAGAAAGTAGTTGATTTGACATTTAAGAAAAACGCCATTTTGTATTTTAGCACTAATTTTACAATTGGTAAACAGAAAAATGTATAATTATAAAAGATATATGAATAATTTTGCGAAAAAAGGGGATAAAAGTAATACATCTTAAAGCTTTATTAATTAATGTCCGGCAGGCTTGACTCTAAAATCCGGATTATGGTAATCTAAAAATGTTACTGATTATCTGATTAAAGATTATCTTGTTTTATTTTAATGGAAAGAATGGGGAGAAAAGAATGATTGATATTTCAGACTACACAAACAGACAATCAGAGTTATGTATAGAGCATGACAGTATTGAAAAATCCTTGTATACCGATTTTGGTGTAAAAAAAGGTCTTAGAGATGAGAATGGACAGGGTGTTCTTACCGGTCTTACGAGAATATCAAGTGTAAGAGGGTTTGACAACATTAATGGAGAAAAGGTGCCTTGTGAGGGAGAGCTTCTTTACAGAGGATATAATGTATCAGATCTTGTAAAGGGAGGAAACAGAGACAAGGCGGTATTTGAAGAGGGGGCATATCTGCTTCTTTTTGGGGAACTTCCTAATGAAAATCAGCTTGAGGAATTTAGAGAAATTATTTCAGGATGTATGAACCTTCCTACTAATTTTACCAGAGACGTGATCATGAAAGCATCGAGTTCAGACATAATGAATTCGATGACTAAGAGTATACTTACACTTGCTTCTTATGATGAAGCAAAGGAAGACTTAAGCATTGAAAATGTTTTAAGGCAGAGTATACAGCTTATAAGTACTTTTCCTATGCTTGCGGCATATGGTTATCATGCTTACAATCATTATGAAAATGATGGAAGTATGTTTATACACAGACCTGATAGGAATCTTACATTGGCAGAAAACTTCCTCCGTATGTTGAGACCGGATATGAAGTATACTGAACTGGAAGCAAGGGTTCTGGACGTTGCACTTCTTCTTCATATGGAACATGGCGGTGGAAATAATTCAACCTTTACAACAAGGGTTGTTACGTCTTCCGGTTCGGATACATATTCAGCCGTAGCGGCAGCAATGTCATCACTTAAGGGACGTAAACATGGTGGAGCCAATCTTTATGTGGTAAAGATGATGGATGATCTTAAGAAACATGTTACGGATTATGCGGATGATGAACAGATTTCAGATTATCTGACGAAACTTCTTCATAAGGAAGCGTTTGATAAAAAAGGTCTTATATACGGAATGGGACACGCCGTTTATTCACTTTCGGACCCAAGAGAACAGGTTTTCAGAGGTTTTGTTTCCGAGCTTGCAAAAGCTAAGGGGCGTGATGATGATATGCTCCTTTACAGCAACATAGAAAGACTTGCACCTAGTCTTATTGCAAAGGAAAGAAAGATTTACAAGGGGGTGAGTCCTAACGTTGACTTTTACAGTGGTTTTGTATATGATATGTTGGATATTCCGAGAGAACTCTTTACTCCGCTTTTTGCAACTGCAAGAATCGTAGGATGGAGTGCTCACCGTATCGAGGAATTGGTTACAACGGATAAGATTATAAGACCTGCTTATAAGAGCCTTGTAACTCCGAAAGAGTATATAAACAGGGAAGACAGATAAAAAATTTTCATAAAAATCCCTGCGTTATGACAAAAGGGGAGATGGAAGATGCTTTACATTTTAAGACATGGAAAAACTGATTGGAATGCGGATTACAGAATTCAGGGCTCAACTGACATTCCTCTTAATGATGAGGGAAGGGATATGGCGGCTTGTGCAGCAGCAGAGAATCCGGATTTGATTTTTGATGTCTGTTACTGTTCACCTCTCTCAAGAGCACTTGAGACTGCTGAAATTTTCCTTAAGGGAAAAGAAACTCCGATAATTACGGATGAACGACTGAGGGAGATGAGTTTTGGAGGTGCAGAGGGAACGGAAAAGGTTTTTGAAAGACCGGATTTGTTTATTTATAAATTCTTTAATGATCCTGCAGGATATGTAGCTGAGATGGGTGCCGAAAGCATGGAGGAACTCTATGAACGGACAGGAAATTTTCTCAAAGAAATGAATGTTTTGAAAGAGGCTGAAAATAAAAACATTCTTATTGTCGGTCATGGTGCCATGAATTGCAGCATAATAAATCAAATAAAAAATGTTGAATTAAAGGATTTTTGGAAATATATGACGGGAAACTGTGAACTTGTAAGGCTTTTATAAATTATATTTGTTGTTTTTTATTTTAAGAGAGTCGGCTTGAATCTGCTTTTAATGTGGCGGATTCTGTCGGCTTTTTTTTATTCTGTAACCAGATTCTGACAGGTTTTTTGAAAAAAGAATGATAGAATTTCCGGTATGAGTGAGCAGATGTTGGTTTTTTATCCGGATAGATTTTTATTGCTGGACTTTGTTTTTTGTTTTTGCACCCTGCTGGTCTACGGAGTTGCCTCAAGACAGAAGATAAGGTGGTTTAGGATGATTGCAGCCGCAATTACCGCATCAGTATTCTCTATGGCAGGAGTACTGTTTAGAATATATGGTATTTACCCCGGAGTATCAGTTATACCGCTTTTTTTAATGGTGGTATTATATGTTGTTTCCCAAATAGGTTTTGGAGGAAAGACAAAAAAAACAATAATAAATGCTTTGGGAATAGGATTTATTACTGTGGCAGAAGGCGGAGTACTTATCTTTATTCTGATGATGATCAGAAGCGCAGGTGTGTTAAGCAGAGGAAGTATTCCGTTTGCACTTGTTATGTCACAGATGTTCCAGTTTGTGTTTCTTGTTTTTTGGGGAAGAACTGGAAAAAAGGTTCTAAAAATGCAAAAAAGTGCATTGATTGTAATAGATGGACAAAGCTTTACGGCATTAATCGACAGCGGTAATCTTTTAAAGGATAAAAACGGTAGTCCGGTAATTATATTTACGTCAGCTGCGGGGCAGGTGTTGGAGAAAGTTTGTGAGGATAAGTTTTTTATAGAAGTGCATACGGCAGTAGGAAAGGATATGCTTGGAGGCGGTTACATTCGAGAAACTCTTATATGTTCGCCTGCCGGAAGGGAGAAAATAGAACATTTGGCGGTTTGTTTTACCACAAAAGAAAGTTTTGGAGGAAATTTTGATGCGGTTATTCCGACTGAACTTGTATGCAGTAAATCAGGTAAACAGGGGTAAATGATATGTTGATGGTAATGAAAAATTTTTTGAAAAATGTTATTTTCGGAAAAGAAAATGAGGTTTATTACATAGGTGGAGCGGATGTTCTGCCACCGCCGCTAGACGCTTTGGCCGAGCAGGAGTGCCTTGAGAATCTTGGGACAGGTAAGGATGAAGAAGCAAGAAATATGCTGATAGAACATAATCTGAGACTTGTTGTTTACATAGCAAAAAAATTTGAAAATACGAATGTTAATGTAGAGGATTTAATTTCAATCGGTACGATAGGTCTTATAAAGGCAATAAAAACATTTAATCTGGATAAAAACATTAAGCTTGCAACTTACGCTTCAAGATGTATAGAGAATGAAATATTAATGTATTTAAGAAAATCGTGTAAGGAAAAAATGGAAGTATCAATTGATGAACCTTTAAACATTGATTGGGATGGAAATGAACTTTTGCTTTCCGATGTTTTGGGGACGGAAGATGATGTGATTACAAGAGAACTGGAAAGTGAGGTGGAATGGCAGCTTTTGCTTCAGGCTGTCAGCAGACTTTCTCCGCGGGAAAAACAGATAATCGGACTGAGATACGGCTTGTTTGATGAAAGAGGAGAAGAGAAAACGCAGAAAGAGGTTGCAGGTATTATGGGAATATCCCAGTCATATATTTCCAGACTTGAAAAAAAGATTATAAAGAGGTTAAAAAAGGAGATACTTGCACAGATAGAATGAATTTGGAAAAAAATTCCTGTTTATAACGCCATATTTAAGGCAATCCTTTAGACAGACAACCGGTTTGTCCGGAGGAGGTTTTTATGGCAGTATACAGGGTTGATATAAGCGGGGTAAACACATCCAGGCTTCCGATTTTAAATGATGAACAGAAAGAAAGTCTTATGAGGAAGGTAAAGGCCGGAGATGAGAAAGCAAGGGAGGAATTCATAACCGGTAATCTGAGACTTGTTTTAAGTGTGCTGCAAAGATTTAATCAGTCGGCAGAATGTGCAGATGATTTGTTTCAGATAGGGTGTATCGGTCTTATCAAGGCTATGGATAATTTTGATACAGGGTTGGGAGTTAAGTTTTCGACTTATGCTTACCCAATGATAGCCGGAGAATTAAAAAGATACCTCAGGGACAACAGTAGCATAAGGGTATCAAGAACCATGAAGGACTTAGCTTATAAGGCACTTTATCTGGCAGAAGGAATAAGGAGAAAGAGTGACAGGGAACCTACACTTTTTGAAATGGCTGAATTGATGAATGTAAAGCCGACAGAATTGGCAGAGGCTTTGGAAGCCGTCCAAAGTCCGGTTTCACTTTATGAACCGGTTTATACCGATAGTGGGGATTCTTTGTATATAATGGACCAAGTTTCAGATAAGAAGAACCGGGAGGAAAACTGGATAGAAGATATCTCTCTTAAAGAGGCGGTTAAAAGGCTTGATAAAAGGGAAAATGCCATTATAAACATGCGCTTTTTTCAGGGGATGACCCAAATGGAAGTAGCAAAGGAAATAAATATTTCACAGGCTCAGGTTTCCAGACTTGAAAAAGAAGCCTTGAAAAGTATGAGAGAGTATCTTGAATAGGAGTTTTTATCCGGAATGGATGCGTTCGCATAAAATAAATATAAACAGTGGATATTTGGATTTGATTGTGCTAAAATATCGATGTATGCCGTTTTGGTAATAAATTTTACAGACAGGATTAGTTGAATGAAAGTTTTAATGATTTCCCTTGGATGTGATAAAAACAGGGTTGACAGTGAATACATGCTCGGTATGCTTAAGGCTGATGGTCATATGATCACAGATGATATGGAAGAAGCAGAAGCTATTATTGTAAACAGCTGTTGTTTTATCGGTGATGCCAAGAAGGAAAGTATAGATACAATTTTAGAGATGGCGGAACTTAAAGAAACAGCATCTCTGAAGAAACTTATTGTAACAGGCTGTCTTGCACAGCGTTACAGTGAAGAAATCCGCAGGGAAATTCCGGAGGTAGATGCGGTTGTCGGTACAACGGCTTATGGAGAAATTTCAGAAGTTCTTAAAGCTGATGGTTTTGTTGAAAAACTTGCTGACATAAATGTAAATGCAGTAATCAGCGCGGACAGAATCATAACCGGAGAAAGTTATGTTTCCTATCTTAAAATAGCTGAGGGATGCAATAAACATTGTACTTATTGCGTGATTCCTTCGGTAAGAGGAAATTTTAGATCGGTTGAAATGGAACAACTTATCAGTGAAGCGGAGTATCTGGTAGAAAACGGTGCAAGTGAGATTATACTTGTAGCACAGGAAACAACTCTTTACGGTATAGATCTTTATGGTGAAAAGTCGCTGCACATTCTTTTGAGGAGACTCTCAGAAATCGAGGGACTTAAATGGATAAGGCTGATGTATTGTTATCCGGAAGAAATATATGATGAACTTATAGAAACAATAGCTGAGTGTGATAAGGTAGTCAATTATATTGATATGCCGGTTCAGCATGCAAGCGACAGAATACTGGCTGCCATGGGCAGAAAAACAAATCGCAGGGATATACTTGATACAATAAAACGAATCAGAAACAGAATTCCGGATGTTGCGTTAAGAACGTCTCTTATAACCGGATTTCCGGGTGAGACGGATGAGGATGTTGATGCTCTTGAAGACTTTGTGAATGAGGCTCGTTTTACCAGACTTGGAGTATTTACATATTCAAGAGAAGAGGGTACGCCGGCAGCGGGATTTAAAAATCAGGTTCCGGCAGCGGTAAAAAGAAAACGCCGTTCAAGGATAATGAAGGCTGCAAAAAAGATATCAATTGAAAATGGAAAATCACTTGTAGGAAAAGTTATGCAGGTTATCATAGAGGGATATATTCCGGATGAGGATGTTTATATCGGACGTACATATATGGATGCACCTGATGTTGACGGCGGAATTTTCGTATTCAGTGATGGAAAACTTATGTCGGGAGATGTGGTAGAGGTACTTGTCACCGGCTCAAAACAATATGACTTAATAGGGGAGGTTACGGATGATGAATCTGCCGAATAAAATTACTATTTTCAGAGTTATTCTTATTCCGATTTTTGTTGTGCTGTTAATGGTTGACAGCATTCCTTACAACAATTTTTTGGCTCTTGCGGTTTTTTGCATTGCCTGTATTACTGATTTTCTTGACGGGTATATTGCAAGAAAATATAAGCTTGTAACAAATTTCGGAAAATTTATGGATCCGCTTGCAGACAAAGTCTTGGTCTGTACGGCACTAATTCTGCTTATAGAACTCGGAAAGGTTTCATCGATTGTTGTAGCAATAATCATGGCAAGAGAATTTATTATAAGTGGATTCAGACTGATTGCCTCTGATAACGGTGTCGTGATTGCAGCAAGCTACATAGGCAAATTTAAGACTGTTTCGCAGATGTTTATGTGTATTTTTCTAATGTTCACCGCAGACAGTTCATATACGGGCGGTTTTTTTAAGTTTGCAGGTGTGATGGGTACCGTTTTTACCTGGCTGGCAGTAATACTTACGGTTGCATCATTGGTTGATTATATCTGGAAGAACAGGCATGTACTCAAAGATGAATAGAACAATAATTATAGGAGCCGGTGCAGCGGGACTTATGTGCGCTGCTCTGGCTGATACGACTGATAATCATATTATTTTATTGGAAAAGAATGAAAAGGCAGGCAGGAAAATTTACATTACCGGAAAAGGAAGATGTAATGTAACGAATGCCTGTGACATGGAAGAGTTTTTTGAAAGCATTGTATCAAACCGCCGTTTTATGTACAGCTCATACAATGCTTTTAATAATTTTGATGCTTATGCTTTTTTTGAAGAACAGGGTGTCCCTTTGAAAATTGAACGGGGAATGCGTGTTTTTCCTGAATCAGACAAGTCATCAGACATTATTTCTGCACTTGTTAAGGCGTGCAGAAATAATAATGTTGAGATGCTTTATGGAAAAAAAGTAAAGGATATTCTTGTTGACAATGGAGAAAACGGATTGTGTGCAGCAGGAGTTATGCTTGCAGACGGAAGCATAATAAAGGCCGACAGGGTTGTTGTTGCAACTGGGGGACTTTCGTATCCTTCTACCGGTTCTACCGGAGACGGATATGATTTTGCCGGGAAAGCAGGACATTCCATCGTAAAGTGTTCACCTTCACTTGTTGCTTTAAAGACAAAAGAAGGCTTTGTGAAAGAAATGGCAGGATTGTCACTTAAAAACGTTTCGGTATCGGTGAATAAGAAAGGTAAAAGTATTTATTCTGGGTTTGGCGAGATGCTTTTTACCCACACCGGTGTGAGTGGACCGCTTATACTTACGGCATCAGCAATATGCGGAAAAGATGCGGAGGGGGCAGAACTTATAATTGATTTGAAACCGGCGCTTGACGAACAGGTTCTTGATGAAAGGCTTGTTAAGGAATTTGCAGCTGAACCGAACAAAGAATTAAAAAGTCATGTCAGAAAGCTGCTTCCGGCATCAATGGTAGATGTGTTTGTAAAAGAAATCGGTATCAGACCGGATAAAAAAGCGGCACTTGTTACAAAAGATGAACGGAGACTTATAATAAAAACACTTAAAGCATTCAGACTGAGTATTTCAGGGCTCTGTGGTTATAATGAGGCTGTAATAACAAAGGGCGGTGTTGATGTTAAGGAAATAAACCCGAAAACAATGGAATCAAAAAAATGTTCCGGCTTGTATTTTATCGGAGAAGTTCTTGATGTGGATGCTTTGACCGGAGGCTATAATCTGCAGATAGCATGGTCTACTGCAGCGGCTTGTGCGGCAGCGGTTAAATAAGATTAAACGGAGGGAAAAATGAGTCATCAGATTGCCATAGATGGTCCGGCGGGAGCCGGAAAAAGTACGGTCGCAAAGGCGGTCGCAAAAAAACTGGGATGGATATATGCCGATACAGGAGCAATGTATAGGGCAATTGCTCTTAACTGTATAAGAAACGGAGTTTCAAGCGAGGATGAGGAAGCTGTTAATAAGGTGGCATTGGAAAGTAATGTTGAACTTACATATGCAGAAGAGGGACAGGTTGTACTTCTTAATGGAGAATCGGTAAATGACTTTATAAGAACGGAAAAAGTCAGTGCAGTGACATCTTCAATAAGCGTGTATCCAAAGGTGAGAGAAAAGCTTACACAACTTCAGAAGAATCTGGCAGAGATAAAAGATGTTGTCATGGACGGACGTGATATCGGTACAAGTGTTCTTCCGGATGCAATATGCAAGATTTATCTTACTGCCGGAAGCAGGGAAAGAGCGAAGAGACGCTTTCTTGAATATGAAGCTAAGGGAATAAGTGCCGATTTAGACGAAATAGAAGAAGATATAATAAAACGTGACGAACGTGACATGAACAGGGAAATTTCACCGTTAAAAAAAGCTGATGATGCACATGTTGTTGACAGCAGTTTCATGACAGCCGATGAGGTGATCGAGGAAATTTTGAAAATTTATAAAATGTGTGCAGAGCAAAGATAGTCAGGATAATCTGATGCAGATGAAAGCTTCATTTGTCCGGAAAACAGCATTGGAAGAAGAAAGAGGTTGTTATGGTTGAGGTGGCAAAATCCGCCGGATTCTGTTTTGGCGTAAAACGTGCGGTCGATAAGGTTTATAAACTTTGTGAGGATGAAAAAAGCGTTTATACTTTAGGACCGATAATTCATAACGAAAATGTTGTCGGTGAACTTGAAAAAAAAGGTGTGCGTGTAATAAAAAGTACCGGTGAAGCAGGTAATATAACAGCAGGTGTAATTGTCATCAGATCGCACGGGGTTGATAAAAATACTGATGAAGAACTTCGTGAGATTGAGAGAAAGAGCGGTGGAATGGTAAGAATTGAGGATGCAACGTGTCCTTTTGTAAAAAAAATCCACCGTAAAGTTATGAAGGCACATGAAGAGGGAAAACATGTCATAATTGCCGGTGATAAAAATCATCCGGAAGTAAAAGGGATTTTAGGTTGGTGTGACAATAGGGCAGATGTGGTGTCAGAGTGTGAAGAACTTGAAAAAATCACCTTTGAAAACGATGAAGAAGTCTGTATGGTTGCACAAACGACATTTAACTACAAAAAATTTGAAGATTTTGTTGCAATTCTTGAAAAAAAAGGTTATAGTAAGAATACTAGTGTGGATTATACTATCTGCAATGCGACTGAAGAGAGGCAGACGGAGGCGAGAAATCTGGCAATGCGATGCGATGCAATGATCGTTATCGGCAGTACGGAAAGCTCTAATTCCCGAAAACTTTTTGAGATTTCTGCGGGATGCTGTAAACAGACATTTTTTATTCAGAGTGCGGAAGACTTGAAGTTAGACCTTTTCAGACCGTATAAAAGCGTAGGCATTACAGCTGGAGCTTCAACACCACACAATATTATTGAGGAGGTTCATAGGGTAATGGAAGACATGAACTTTGAACAGATGTTAGAAGAATCTTTAAAATCAATACACAATGGAGAGGTAGTCGAAGGAACAGTTATCGATGTCAAAGAAGATGAGATAGTTTTAAATATAGGCTATAAGGCTGATGGCATAATAAACAGAAACGAATACTCAAGAGACAATACTCTTGACCTGACTACAGTTGTAAAGGTTGGTGACAAACTTACTGCAAAGGTTCTTAAGGTAAATGATGGAGACGGTCAGGTTTCACTCAGTACAAAGAGAGTTGCTAATGACAGAGTAAGTCAGGTTATCCAGGATGCATTCGACAATCAGACAATCGTAACAGGAAAGGTTGTTGAAGTTGTTAAGGGCGGTATCAATGCACTTGTTGATGAAATCAAGGTTTTCATACCGGCAAGTCTTGTATCTGATTCATTCGAGAAGGATCTTGCAAAGTATCAGGATCAGGAAATTGAATTTGTTGTAATTGAATATGCTCCAAAGAAGAGAAGAGTGATCGGTGATCGTAAGCAGGTTGTTGCAGCTCAGAAGGCTGAAAAGCAGGCAGCAGCTCTTGCAAGCATTAAAGAAGGAGATGTTTTTGAAGGTACTGTTAAAAATATCACGGACTTTGGTGTATTTGTAGACATCGGTGATGTAGATGGTCTTCTCCATGTTTCAGAAATGAGCTGGGGCAGAATTGCAAATCCTAAGAAGATTTTCAAGGTTGGCGATAAAGTCAAGGTTTTCGTTAAGGAAATCAAGGGTTCTAAGATTGCACTCAGCAAGAAATTTGAAGATGAAAATCCATGGGCCGGAGCAGATGAAAAATATGCAATCGGAAACGTT
>CAZNGY010000005.1:0-56367 GCA_964572955.1 uncultured Lachnoclostridium sp. | reverse complement strand
GCAGCCGGGGAGATAGCGGTGCCCTGTACCTGCAATCCGCTACAGCAGGGGTGATGGCTGGTCAGAGGGTGTCTGTTTGTCGGGCTGCCTTCAGTAAGTAATGTTTGACGTCCGGGTCTTGCGCGACAGAAACCTGTGAACCGTGTCAGGGCAGGAATGCAGCAGCACTAAGCAGTAATTTTTGTGTGTTGTAAGGCAGCCTGGATTTAGTTGGCTGCTGGAGTAACGTCGGTGAACAGCATTCGAAGTCAGCTGCACGGTTTTATTAACGGAACGGAATTCCGAACGGTTTAGTAACCGGACGCAGGTCCGTGATTGATTGGTGAGCTTTATCTGATATGAAAAAATGAAGATGAAGCTTTTTTTCTTGTGCATTTACATGAAAAGTGATAAAATGTATCCAAACGATTAAAAATAGGTTAATTGCGCCCCCTTTTATAAAACGTGGTGCGCCGTTCCTATGTCGCAAAACATGTATCTGTGACACAGAGGAGGAGTAATGGGAGTTTTTGATGCATCAAAGCTTGATAAAATGAAGAAGGCATACAGAGCGGGAGAGTTTAAAAAAGCTTATACCTATGCTGAGAAGCTTGACCAGTTAAGTATCAAGACGGTCTATGATCTTTCTATGCTGGCAGAGGTTTATGTAAAAAACCACAAATACAATGCTGCAAAAGAAATTTACATTCGTATATTTGAAAAGAATAACAGCATTAATGTCTGCAAGGAGATTATTAAGCTTTGCATAAAAACAAAGAACGTAAGGGAAGCTATAAAATATATAAAAGAGCTCAATAAAATAGATCCTGAGGATTATGAAAGGTTTATTTTTCAATACAAGGTTGGAAAACTCTTGGATCAGCCGGACGAGTATCTCATTGAATGTCTGAAAAAGGTAAGAGAGGCTGATTATATTGATAAGTGGGCACTTGAGCTTGCAAGGCTTTATTATGCAAACGGTATGCTTGATGAGTGCCGTACGGAATGTCACAATATAAACCTTTGGTTTCCGGAAAGTGATTATGCATTAAAGGCAGAAGCACTTGTAAGAAATATTGATGCCGGAATAAGTTACGCGGACAGTAAGAAAAAGGATTCTGCCGGTGAAGGTTTAGTTTACAGTGAGCCTGTTTCTGATGCGGAGGTTCCTGAAGAATCCGCAGAACCTGTTTATGACTCTTATTCGGAAAATGAATATCCGGAGGCAGATATGCCGGAGCAGGAAGAAGGTTTTTATGATGAAAACGGGGATTTTGAAATAAATTTTGATGAAGCCGGACTTTGGGAAAATTATGATGATGATGGTGAAATGACGGAGATTGTCACGGATGAGGAAGTATCCGAGGAGATGGCATTTGACGGAGATGATGCAGAAATTTCTTATGAGGATGAAGAAATTGAGACTGAAGTTTTCCCTGAAGAAAATGATTACGCAGATTATCCGGAAACAATCGGGGAAGATGCTGATGATGCTGAAACTGAAACAGAAACAGAGGGATTTGAAGAAGATTCTTTTGAAGACAGTGAAGAGTGGGATGAAGAAGACTTCCTTGAGGACAGCGAAGATTGGGGAGATGATGATTTTCTTGCCGGTGCCGAAGGTGATGAGGAAGCGTTTTTTGTTGCCGAAGGCGATTCTTATGCAGGTGTAGAGGAGAGTGTCTCAGAGTCTGATGAAGGCGAATTTGAAGAAGCTTTTTTTGAAGACAGTGAAGAGTGGGATGAAGAAGATTTTCTTGAGGACAGCGAAGACTGGGGAGATGATGATTTTCTTGCCGATGAAGAAGTCTTTTTTGATGAGGAATTCGCAGAAGACCAGGATATAAAGTATGATGAGGCATCGGACGAGCAGGCGGCCGCATCTGAAGAAATCATTGATGAAAAAGAAGAATCTGCTGAAGAAAATAAAGCGGATGATTTAATTGCAGAAAATGATTCGTCAGTAAGAACAGTGGTCGATGACTGGGTTGATGAAGAAGCTGATGATGTGAATGTATACGGAGAAAGCAATTGGGCAGAATCCCTATATGAAGATTCTGACGATTTTGCGGCTGCATTTGATGCTGAAAGATCAGATTGTAATAAAAACAGATCAGAATCGTTGTCGGATTCAGTTTCAAAAATAATGGAATCGGATAATGACAAAGCATCAGAAAAAGAAGATTTTGCAACTACTCTCGTTAATGACAGCCTTACACATGATGTTATAAGGGCGTTGAGAGAGCAGGAAGAAAATGGGATTATCAATGGAGTGGACGAGGTCGATGAGTCCATACTTAAGATGATTGAAGAATAGAAGGGAAAATTATGAGCAGACAAAATTGGAAACCCGGCAACATGCTTTATCCGCTGCCGGTTGTTATGGTAAGTTGTCAGAGACCGGGTGAGAAACCTAATATTATAACGGTTGCGTGGACGGGAACAATATGTTCAGATCCTGCAATGTTAAGTATTTCTGTCAGAAAAGAAAGACACTCATATAATATTATAAAAGAGACAGGTGAATTTGTTGTCAATTTAACAACCGAATCATTGGCTTATGCTACGGATTACTGCGGTGTAAAGTCAGGAAAGGATATTGACAAATTTGCAGAATGTGGTCTTACACCTTCTGAATCTGCTGTTGTATCCGTACCGGGAATAGCGGAATCTCCGGTAAGTATAGAATGTAAGGTTAAGGATGTGATTTCTCTTGGATCACATGATATGTTTATCGCAGAGGTTGTATCCGTAAGTGCGGATGAAAAGTATATGGACGAAAAAGGAAAGTTCGACCTTGCGAAAGCTAAGCCGATTGTGTATTCCCACGGAACTTATTTCGGAATAGGGGAAAAGCTGGGAACATTCGGATATTCAGTAAAAAAGAAATAATTTGGAGGCAATCCTATGAATCAATACATCATTAAAGGCGGTAAGGCTCTTGCCGGTGAAGTAACCATAGGCGGAGCAAAGAATGCAGCCCTTGGGATTCTTGCAGCTGCCATAATGACAGATGAAGAGGTTGTAATTGATAATCTGCCTAATGTAAGCGATATTAATGCCATCCTTGGAGCAATAGAAGAGATTGGCGCAACGGTAGTGAGGATAGACAACAATACCGTAAAGATTTGCGGAAAAACAATTAATTCAACAGTTGTGGATTATTGTTCAATTCAGAAAATAAGAGCATCATATTATCTCCTTGGTGCACTCCTCGGAAAATACGGAAAAGCAAGTGTAGCAATGCCGGGAGGATGTAAAATCGGGAGCAGACCTATTGATCAGCATATAAAGGGATTCAGATCACTCGGAGCAACAGTGACGGAATCCGATATGATAACTGCAGTAGCAGACGAGCTTCACGGAAGTCATATTTTCCTTGATGTCGTAAGTGTAGGAGCTACAATAAATATTATGCTTGCGGCAGTCCTGGCATCAGGGCAGACAATAATTGAAAATGCAGCCAAGGAACCTCATATAGTTGATGTTGCAAACTTCCTTAACAGCATGGGAGCAAACATTAAAGGCGCGGGTACCGACATTATAAGGATTCGCGGAGTTGAGAAACTTCACGGAAGTCAGTATTCATGTATTCCGGATCAGATAGAAGCAGGAACATTTATGTGCCTTGCGGCAGCAACAAGAGGCGATATAACTTTAAAAAATATAATACCGAAGCATCTTGAAGCAATTACGGCAAAACTTATGGAGATTGGTGTTGAAGTATCAGAATACGATGATTCAATCAGGGTTGTCTGTAAGGACAGGGTGAGACCGTCAACGGTTAAAACGAGGGTTTATCCGGGATTCCCTACTGATATGCAGCCACAGATTGCGGTTGTGCTCAGTACGGCATCGGGATTTTCAACCATAAATGAAAGTATATGGGAAGCAAGATTTAAATATGTTGCGGAACTGAGAAAAATGGGTGCATCCATTACGGTAGAGGGAAGCACGGCATTTATAGAAGGACAGGAAAAGCTTAATCCAGCGGTTATGGCAGCTCCTGATTTAAGGGCGGGTGCAGCTCTTACAATTGCGGCACTGGCGGCTGACGGAGTCAGCATAATAAGTGATATTGAATATATCGAAAGGGGTTATGAAGATTTCGAAAAGAAATTAAGAGTCCTTGGCGCAAATATTGAAAAATTGGATTCGGAAGATTACAAGTCAATTCAGAGGTTTAAGCTGAATGTAATCTGACAGAATCGTTTATCGGATTATTGGCAGAAAAATTACTGTGGATATCCGTATAATTAAAAATCAGGCAGTAAAGCAGGTGCGGATTGAAAATATCCGCCTGAAATGAAAGTCTGCATACGTAGAGGAAAGGAAAATACAATGGAAAAAAGATTATTTACTTCAGAGTCAGTAACAGAAGGACATCCTGATAAAATTTGTGATCAGATTTCAGATGCTATTCTTGATGCCATGATGGAACAGGATCCTATGAGTCGTGTTGCATGTGAAACTGCAATTACAACAGGACTTGTTCTTGTAATGGGAGAAATTACAACGAGCGGATATGTTGATATTCAGAAAACGGTTCGTGAGACAATTCGTGAGATAGGTTATGACAGGGCAAAGTACGGCTTTGACTGTGATACATGCGGTGTTATAGTTGCTCTTGATGAACAGAGTGCAGATATTGCCATGGGTGTTGATAAGGCACTTGAGGCAAAGACAGGCAAAATGAACGATAGTGAAATTGCTGCAATCGGAGCAGGAGATCAGGGAATGATGTTCGGATATGCCTCAAATGAGACGGAAGAATATATGCCATACCCAATAAGTCTTGCTCATAAACTTACAAAGAAACTTTCGGAAGTAAGAAAAGACGGTACTCTTTCTTATCTCAGACCGGACGGAAAGAGTCAGGTTACCATAGAGTATGATGAGAACGGAAAGCCTGTTCATGTAAATGCGGTTGTTGTTTCAACACAGCATGATCCTGAAGTTACACAGGAACAGATTCATGAAGATATCATGAAGTATGTTATTGAACCGGTGGTACCTGCAGATCTTATGAATTCTGAAACAAAGATATTCATTAATCCTACAGGAAGATTTGTTATCGGAGGACCTAATGGAGACAGCGGTCTTACCGGAAGAAAAATCATCGTTGATACTTATGGCGGATATGCAAGACACGGTGGCGGTGCTTTCTCAGGTAAGGATTGCACAAAGGTTGACCGTTCGGCAGCATATGCGGCACGTTATGTGGCAAAGAACATTGTAGCTGCAGGAATTGCCGATAAGTGTGAGGTTCAGCTTTCTTATGCAATAGGTGTTGCAGAGCCTACATCAGTAATGGTAGATACATTTGGAACAGGTAAACTTTCGGATAACAGAATTGTGGAAATAATTCGTGAGAACTTCGATTTGAGACCGGCAGGCATCATACAGATGCTTAATCTCAGAAGACCTATTTACAAGCAGACTGCATCGTATGGTCACTTCGGAAGAAATGATCTTGACCTTCCATGGGAAAAGCTTGATAAGGTTGATGCTCTTAAATCATATATGTAAAATGTGAATATGATAAATCAATATAAAGATTGCATTTGGAAATCCGGATGCAATCTTTATGTATTTATGGAGGAATATAAAAAATTTATAAAAGATGAAACTTTGGAAAAAAATAATTATTGCCTGTGTTATTATATTTTTTATACCGATAATCATAGTTGTCAGTGTCGGCGCATTCATGCTGATGAGACAGGTCAGCGTTATTTCGGAAACTTATGGTGTTTATGAAGACGGAGTAGATGCAATCGGCAATCCGATGGTAGCATACAGTGCAATAATCAAGGACAGTATGAAAAAGTTGGAGAATTCTTTTGAGGAAGATGCATCAAGGATAACGGATGAAGAATATCTGAATGAGGTAAATTCAAAATTTACCGAATATCATGCATATCTTTATATAAAAGACAGTAACGGATATGTCTATGCCGGAAATGAAAAGCTCTTAGGCAATATAGGGATTTATCTTACAGATTTGGAAAGTGATGTCGGCGGTTATGGCGGTCGTTATGTGAGTGACGGAAAGGTGGCAGTTCTTATTGAACACATGAAGATGACCCATAATGGAAAAGATTATGTTGCCTACGTTGTTCTTGATATTGCGGACTATCTGCCGGAAGCCTATGCACTTCTGAAAAGATATGCGATTCTTCTGGCAATATTGGTTGTGGTAATAATGCTTTTTATAATATTCATTGTTAAGCAGATACTTATTACTCCGATAACTCAATTGAGTAAAGCAACACATAATATCATAGAGGGGGATTTTGATACTCCGATACGGAGCATGAGAAATGATGAAATCGGACAGCTTCAAAGGGATTTTGAAGAGATGAGACTTCATATAAAGGAAAACTCCGAAATACAGGAGAGAAATGCTGCACTTTCAAAAGAAATGATGAGCAACATTTCTCATGATTTAAAGACTCCTCTGACGGCAATTAAAGGGTATGCGGAAGGTTTGAGGGACGGTGTCGCAGACACGCCTGAAAAACAACAAAAGTATATAAAGACCATTTATGCCAAGGCGTGTTTTATGGAAGAACTTGTAAATGATTTGTCTTATTTCTCAAAAGTTGATAATAAAACCGCCGTATATAATTTTTCAAAAATACCAATAAAAGATTATATTCTTGACTGTGTTGAAGACCTCAGAATGGATATGGAAATCAACAACATAAGATTTATGGAATCTTATCAGTGTGATGATGGCATAAACGTTATAATCGATCCGGATGAAGTGAAGCGTGTAATTAAAAACATAATAGGCAATGCCATCAAATATATGGATAAAAAAGAGGGAGAAATAAGACTAAGAGTACTTAATGATGAGCAGTTTGTCTGGATAACGGTTGAAGATAATGGCCGTGGTATAGAGAAAAAAGACGTGGCGCATGTTTTTGACAGGTTTTTCAGGGCAGACAGCTCAAGAGGAACAAAACAGGGTGGAACGGGACTTGGTCTTGCAATATGCAAGTCGGTAATTGAAGCACATGGCGGAAGAATATTTGCTGACAGTGTTCTCGGAAAGGGAACCGTAATCAGATTTTCACTGCCGCGTGAAATTGTATAGGATGAAAAAATACCGTTCTTATATGTTCGGTGGAAGGCAGAGGTAGTGTATGAATAAAATTCTTATAATTGAAGACGAAATTGAAATTGCAGAACTTGAAAAGGATTATTTGGAAATGTCAGGTTTTGAAGTTGACATTTGCAACAATGGAAATGAAGGCCTTAAAGCTGTAATGGACGGAGGATATAATCTTATAATCATGGATATAATGCTTCCGGGAATGAATGGTTATGAGATTTGCAAAAGAGTAAGGGAAATAAATAATGTACCGATCATAATGGTGTCGGCAAAGAAGGATGAATTTGATAAAATTCATGGTCTGTCGCTCGGAGCAGATGATTATATTACAAAACCATTTTCACCAAGTGAGATGGTTGCAAGAGTGAAGGCTCATCTTGCGAGATATGAGAGACTCATAAGCAGCGGACAGACGGAAAATGATACGATTGAGATAAGAGGTCTTAAGATTGATATTTCTGCAAGGAGAGTATATGTAAACGGAGAAGAAAAAAGCTTTACGACAAAAGAATTTGACCTTCTTACGTTTCTTGCACAGCATCCCAATAAGGTTTATACGAAGGATGAGCTTTTTAGAGAAGTATGGGAAATGGAATCAATGGGTGACGTTGCCACGGTTACGGTTCATATAAAAAAGATTCGTGAAAAGATTGAACTTAATTCCCAGAAGCCGCAGTATATTGAAACAATATGGGGTGTCGGATACCGATTTAAAGTATAAATGACGGATAAACAGTCAGAGAAGCAGCCGGTAAAGGTAAATCCCTGCTTTATTATGCCGCTTTTTCTATGGGTGGCTTGATAAACATGGGTTTCATGGGTATAATAAACGGGTGAATTTCTTGATTACAGGAGGAGAAGATGAGTTTTATAGGTGAAGGCACTTTTTGGGATTATTTTGAGGAAATATGCAGTATTCCTCATGGCTCGGGAAATATTGATGAGATAAGTGATTATCTGGTTTACTTTGCAAAGGAACACGGACTCAGATATGTTCAGGATCGTCTGAAGAATGTGATAATCTATAAAGATGCAACCGAAGGGTATGAAAATGAGCCGACAGTCATTATTCAGGGACACATGGATATGGTTGCGGTAAAAACTGAAGATTGCAGGAAGAATTTGGAAAAAGACGGGCTTGATCTTATAATAACGGAAGACGGATGGCTTACGGCAGACGGAACGAGTCTCGGCGGAGATGACGGAATTGCCGTTGCTTATATGCTTGCAATACTTGCTTCTGACGACATAAAGCATCCGGCACTTGAATGTGTTATTACCGTGGACGAGGAAATCGGTATGGACGGTGCGTTCGGACTTGATGGTTCTCTCTTGCAGGGAAAGAGACTTTTGAATCTTGATAACGAGGGTGAAGGTACGTTCCTCGCAGGTTGTGCAGGCGGTGCGCGTGTTGAATGTAAAATACCGGTTGAAAGAAAACAGAGGGATGCGATTGTTTACGAAGTAAGGGTATCCGGACTTAAGGGCGGACACAGTGGCGTTGATATTGATAAACACAGGGTAAGTGCCATTACAGTCATTGCAAGATTTTTATGTGAACTTAAAATGGCAAGAACAAGAATTATAGAGGTATCCGGTGGAGAAAAGGATAATGTAATTGCATCATCGGCACATGCAAAGTTTATCTGTTCGGCACCAAAGCCTGACGTAATGGAAATCCTTGAATTTTATGCGGGAGTGATGAAGAAAGAACTTGCATCAAATGAGCCGGGACTTGAAATAGAATATGAATGTCTTGGAAATATGGAGGCTGTTAATGCACTTCATAAGGCAGATTCAGACAGAATATCAGACCTGCTTCTTGCACTCCCACAGGGGATTGATTCAATGAGTCCGGATATTGCGGGACTTGTTGAAACATCAAACAATATCGGATGCGTGATGCTTAATGAAAATGAGCTTGATTTAACCGTGTCCGTAAGAAGCTCACATGATTCTGCAAAACAGGCTCTTTGTGATAAGGTGATTGCTGTTGTGGCACTTGCCGGAGGAACATCAAAGCAGCAGGGAGATTACCCGGGATGGGCATACAGAAAGAATTCTCCGCTTCGTGACAAAATGACGGATGTATTTGAAGAAATGTATGGTCGTAAACCGAACGTTGTTGCAATACATGCAGGTGTTGAATGCGGAATGTTTATTGAAAAGCTTCCGGGATTGGACTGCGTTGCATACGGACCGGATATTGAAGATATACATTCGGTGAAAGAAAGAATAAATATTGAATCGGCTGAGAGGGTTTATAACTATACGGTAAAGGTTCTTGAGGCTAAATAGTTTATGATGATGGTGTGATTTATATTTTGTAAATTGCACCATCTTTTTCTTTGGGTATAAAGCGTAAATAAACAGGCTGATTTACTGAAAAGCAGGAGTGGTTTTGCTTTACCAAATGAACGCAATGGGGTATAATAAACCACATAGAGTTTTATCGGAAATGAGGATTTATATATATGTGGACGGATGAAAGTGTATTTTATCAGATTTATCCTATGGGATTTTGTGATGCATCTTTTGAAAATGATGGAATCTGCAAAAGAAATATTCTTGAATTTTCGGAGTGGGGTGAACATCTTGCAAAGCTTGGAGTGAATGCGGTATATTTTTCGCCGGTTTTTGAATCTGATACTCACGGATATAATACAAGAGATTATAAGCTTATAGACAAAAGACTCGGTACAAATGAGGACTTTAAAGAGCTTGTCAGCAGGCTTCATGAAAACGGAATAAAAGTTGTTCTTGATGGTGTCTTTAATCATGTGGGCAGAGGTTTTTTTGCTTTCAGGGATGTTTTGGAAAAAAGATGGGAATCAGTATATAAAGACTGGTTCAATATAAATTTTGATGGAAACAGTTGTTTTAATGACGGGCTCTGGTATGAAGGCTGGGAAGGATGTTATGACCTTGTAAAGCTTAATCTGAGAAATGAAGATGTAATAAATCATATTTTTGAGGCAGTAAGATATTGGGTAAGTGAATTTGGCATAGACGGATTAAGACTTGATGTTGCGTACTGTCTGGATAGGGATTTTCTTCACAGGTTAAGATGTCTGGCTAATGAAATAAAGCCGGAATTTGCACTTATCGGAGAACTTCTTCATGGTGATTATAATCAGTTTGTAAATGACGGAATGCTTCATTCGTGTACGAATTATGAATGTTACAAAGGACTCTATTCCAGTTTCAACAGCAGAAATATGTTTGAAATTGTTCATTCACTGAAAAGGCAGTTCGGACCGGAACAGTGGACACTGTATAAGGGAAAACACCTTCTGTGTTTTGTGGACAACCATGATGTTACAAGAGTTGCAAGTATATTGTCTAATGAGAACCACCTTCCGCTGATATACGGACTTTTGTTTGCAATGCCGGGAATTCCATGTGTTTACTATGGAAGTGAGTGGGGCGAAAAAGCACTTAAATCACAGGGAGATCCAGCACTCAGACCATGCTTTAAACAGCCGGTGTTTAATGAGCTTACTGAAATAATAAGCAGATACGCAAGGATTCACAGAAAGGAAAAGGCACTTATATACGGTGATTTTAATGCACCGGTACTTACAAACCTTCAGTGTGTGCTTGAAAGAAGATGCGACAGTGACAGAATTCTTGCAGCAATCAATATGGATGAGAATGGTTATGATGCATGGTTTAATACCGGTGCGGCAGCAGGAATTGATTTATTGACGGGAGAAGAAGTAAGTATGGAAGGCGGAAAGCTTTATCTTCCCCCATACAGTGTCAGATATATAAAACCGTTATAAGGGGAATGGTGAGAATAATATGAAATTTATTCATTGCAGTGATTTTCATCTTGGGGCAGAGCCGGAATCAGGAACTCCCTGGGGTGAGGCCAGAAAAGAGGAGTTGTGGCAGACGGTTACGGGAATACTTAATGTATGTGATGCCGAGGAAACGGATCTGCTTTTAATAACGGGAAATCTGTTCCACAGACAGCCGCTTCTTAAGGAATTAAAAAGACTTAACGAAATGTTTAAAACCCTTGTGAAAACTAAGGTTGTTTTCATTGCCGGAAATAATGATTATATTGGTCCGCGTTCCCGATACAGGGGGTTTGACTGGTGCGAACAGGTAGTTCCTATTTCAGACAGGGAATTGAAAGAAATTTACTTTTATGGCATGGATACCACTGTTTATGGATTTTCATATATGGAAAGTGAGATTACAGAAGCACTTCTCAGGGATATCCGTCCGAAAAAATCTTCAGGAATTCATATCCTTATGGCACATGGAGGGGATGCAAGACATCTGCCGATTGATTTTGCCAAGCTTGAAGATGCGGGGTTTGATTATGCGGCGCTCGGACATAGGATGAAACATGAGAAAATCACGGAAAAAATACAATATGCAGGAATTCCGGAACCGATTGACCGCACAGATGTCGGAGAACACGGATATATAAAAGGGGAATTTATTAAAGAGGGCACGGGGTACAGGCTGGAAACCGAGTTTATTCCGTTTGCATTAAGAAGTTACATTGACATTCATGTGAGAATCTCAACTGATGACAATAATGTATCGGCTGCCAGAATGATAACAGACGGTATGTTAAAGAACGGTGCGGGAAATCTCTACAGGGTTTTTCTTGAGGGGATAAGGAATAAGGAAGTAGTGTTTGATAAAAATGCACTTGCACTAAAAGGCATGATTACGGAAGTTATAGATGCAACGGTGCTTGATTATAACTATGATGAGCTTATGAGTATGCACCGGGATGATGTAATAGGTGAGTTTATAAGTTATATTCAAAGTCTTGAGGTGGATGAATCCACTAAAGACAGAGCATTGTACTATGGAGTGGATGCACTTTTAAAGGCAAACAGCAGCAGATAAGCATTAATTTGAAAGGCAGACTATGAGGATAAAGAAGCTGGAGATAACTGAATTTGGTAAATTTAGCAACATGACGGTTGATTTTAAAGACGGTATAAATGTTATACACGGAGCTAATGAATCCGGAAAAACTACCATTATGTCTTTTATTTATGCCATGCTTTTTGATACAGAAAAAGGTGAGGGAATCTATAATGTTTCATCAATTTATTCTCGCTTCCGCCGGTGGGACAGCAGTAATTCTCCTTCAGGGGCAATGGAATTTGAGCATGAGGGAATAAGTTATCGTATTGAAAAGACTTTTAATAAAAAGAATCAGGTGCTCAGGCTGATAAACCTTGACAGCAAAAGGGAAATCTTTCCGGCAGGAGAAACCTTAAAAAATCTTCTTGCGGGATTTAACCGGATGGATTATCCGGCTACATATTTTTATGCAGAAAATGCTGTCAGACCGGATAAATCTCTCGGAAAAAGCATTACAAAACACGCACTTAAAAATGGAGATCTTGGTCCTTACAAAATTGATACGGATTATGCGGTTACACTTTTGGAGAATAAGAAGAGGGAGTTTCTGAATGATGAAGACAGCAGGAGAATCCGTGAGCTGGATGAAATAATCCTTGCTGAAGAAAAAAATGAGAAGGAACTTGATCGTATTGCTGCAATGGAGATTCGCGGTATGACGGAAATCGAGGAACTGAACATCAGGCAGGAAAAACTGGCACGTAAGAGCCTTTATGAGGAAAATGAGAAAGAGTACTTTAAAAACAGGGAGAGATATAATGCTTACAAAAAGGATATTGAGTTTCAAAAACAGCTTTCTGATCAGCTTGAGGACACAATAATCCGCCGCGGAGAAATAGAAGAAAATTCAGATAGACTTGCCAGGTGCAGGGAGGAACTGACTACAGTCAGAAAGTTTATAAAAAGGACTCATGAACTGGAAATAAGGATTAATCAGGAAACAGAGGCAATTATTAACAGTATGAGAACAGAAAGCAGAAACAGTTTTTCAAGACAGTCGACATTAGCAGGATTTGTCTTTCTTCTTTGTTTTATCGGTATTGTTTTTATAGCAGAAAAAAGACCGGTATATGCCGGTGTCTGTTTTGCGGGAGCAATTGCCGGTGCGGCAATGTTTGTCAATATGACGCTCAAAGTTCATGCTGACAGAAGAAAAAACAGTAACAGACTTGAAAGCCTGAGAAATGAAATTCAGGATTTGGAAACAGAAAAAGAACTTTTCTCAAGAACTCATTCATCTGAAGAAGAACTTTCGCAGAGACTGGAAATATATCTTAAAGAAGACGGACGAGGACCGGAGGTACTTGAAAAGGAAAAAGAACTCGCTGAAGAGATTGAGAAACTTGAAAGTGAACTTTTGGAAAGACATGAAGAACTTCTTACATTTTTTGGGAAGTTCGGAGGTGTGGAAGAACTTAAGGATGACGAATTGAACATACAGGAGGCAAGACTCAAAGAGGAGGCAGATAAAAAGACTGCAGAGCTTGAAGAAGTTAAGGAAATAATCTCCGGATTGAGTGAATCGGTTATAAAGCTGCATATGCAGATAGAAGCCGGTGAAGAGAATGAAGAAAAGCTTCTTAAACACAGAGAAGAAAGAAGTAAGATTCTGGAGCGCAGGGCATCATCTGAAAAGGAAGCGGAAGCAATCGGGTATGCAATAAATGCAATCAACGAAATTTCAGCAAGAAATCATGAGGGTGTGGGACGTGCGGTAAATCAGAAGGCGAGTGAATATGCACAGGCTTTTACGGCAAATAAATATACTTCATTTCTGACGGATGAAAACCTTAACTGCAAGGTGGATCATCTTAACAAATATGTCGAAACTGAGAAACTGAGCAACGGAACGAAGGCTCAGCTGGGTCTTGCATTACGTCTTGCGGCGGGGGATATAATTTTAAAGGATTATGAATTACCGCTTGTATTTGATGATGCATTTGTATATTATGATGATAATCGTTTGGCAGCGACGTTGAGAAAACTAGGCAGCGGCCGTTACGGACAGGTTATAATTTTTACATGTCAGAGCAGGGAGGAAACAATCCTCGGTCAATTGGATTTGGACTGCTTATGTATGGAATTAAAATAAAATACCATGGAGGAAACGTATGAAACTTCTTGAAGAACGAATAATTAAAGACGGAGTCGTAAAAGAGGGAAATGTGCTTAAGGTAGATACTTTTCTTAATCATCAGATGGATGTTAAACTGTTCAGGGAGATGGGCAAGGAATGGAAGAGACTTTTTGAGGGTGAACATATTAATAAAATTCTCACCATTGAAGCAAGCGGCATAGGCATTGCATGTGTAGCTGCCGAGGAATTTGACTGTCCGGTTGTTTTTGCGAAAAAAACAATGAGTAAAAACATTGATGGGGAAGTTTATACATCCCAGATTACTTCATTTACAAAGGGAAGAACATATGATGTTATCGTTTCAAAGAAGTTTCTTAATGAAGATGACAGGGTTCTGATTATTGATGATTTCCTTGCAAACGGATGTGCGCTTCAGGGACTTATAAAGATTGTTGAGGCAAGCGGAGCGACACTTGTAGGAGCCGGTATTGCCGTTGAAAAAGGTTTTCAGGTGGGCGGACAGCTGATAAGGGATATGGGAGTTCATCTCGAATCCCTTGCTATCGTTGAAAGCATGGAAGGCGGCATGATTCAATTCAGAAAATAGGATTGTGAATGTGGTATAAAAATGTAATAAAAGGGAATTCATCAAAAAATATGGTTTTATGGGAAAACCAAATGTGAAAGGATACAAAATGATTAAAACAGGATTTAAAAAGAAACTTGCAGCGGCAGCGGTAGCAATGCTTGCCGCAGCGTTTGTTTTATGCGGATGCGGTAATAAAACGGATGGTTCGGATGGCACGGATACGACACCTGCAGTTACTCAGGGAGCGGATGATGGCACATATGAACCGGATGTTCTGGAAATAGAGGGAAATGAGCATATAACCAAACTCATGGACTATACGGGATATGTATATTATCCATATACGGATTCATACATCGGAATGACCGGAGAAAGTTATTACAAGACATTTACTGAACAGTATGTTTCAGCAGGAAGAACGGTTTTTGTTGAGGATGAGGAACATGATGAAACGGTGGCAGCGGTATCAGGTGATGGTGTCTGCGTAAAGTATACTGCATATCTTGGTGAGGAAGTGATTAAGGATCTTTCTGCGGAAATTAATTCTTTCACAATAGGAACAAAGACTGTAATAGACGGACTTGAAACTTCCGTAATAGGGCATGTTCCGGGAGAAGAGTATGAAGTTGTTGTTTCTTATCCGGAAACATATACCATTGTTCCTGAAGTAAGCGGGAAAGACGTTACTTATAAGGTTACGTTCAATTACTATGCAAAAGAGGAAGAAGTAACTCAGGAAAACGCATACAAAATTGTCTACGGATATGATACATATGAGGAATGTGTAAATGATATGCAGGAATATATTGATGAGATGAGGGAAAGCAGTGAAAAAAGCTATCAGGATAATCTCATAACAACTTTTGCAGCATATCTGGTTCAGTATTCGGAGTTCAATGAAAATGAAGATGAATTGAATGCCTATTTTGAGACATATTACGCAGGTGAAGTTAAGTATTATGCCGATATGGGATACGATATGGAAACCGTGGCAGGATACTACAATTGTGAGAGCGTTGATGAACTTAAAGAGACAATGAAGAAGGTGGCAGACACCGCAATTAAGAAATCATATATTGCAGATTTACTTGCGGAGCGCGAGGAAATAAATGTTATTCAGGAAGACCTTGATAAACACGCAGCAGAGATGATCTCAGATACAGGAGAAACCGTGGAAGAGTATACGGAAAAGTATAACAGCTACTATGGTGAGGGTTCTTTCGAAGAGGAAGTAAGAGTTGATTATATTTTACAGATTGTATTTGATAAATATGCGAAATTATATGAATAGAAACTGAAAGGATTTTTATGGACCCGTGTGATATAAAGATAATTGATGCTTTAGAGAATCTAGAAGCAGATAATGATGAAGATGCGGAGAGACTCAGGGATGAATTGGACAGGGAAGGAACCTGTCTGATTAACATAATGTCATCTCCGGGGTCGGGCAAGACGACAATATTGACAAGAACCGTAAGAGAACTGGGAAAAGAGTTTAACATTGCGGTGATCGAGGCAGACATAGATTCTGATGTGGATGCAAAAAAAATTAAGGAGGCAGGTGCGGCAGCGGTGCAGCTGCACACCGGTGGGATGTGCCATCTTGATGTGGCAATGACACGCCAGGGACTTGATGAACTTGGACGGGGATTTGACTTATGTTTTATTGAAAACATCGGTAATCTTGTATGTCCGGCAGAGTACGATACGGGGGCACACTTTAATGTGTGTATTTTATCCATTCCGGAGGGACATGACAAACCTCTTAAATATCCTCTTATGTTTTCTGTGTGTGATGTTTTGATAATAAATAAAACGGATACCTCAGCTTATTTTGATTTCGATATGGAAAAAATAATCGAGAATGCCCTGATAAAAAATCCTAAGGTAAAAATATTTCCCATGAGTGCAAAAACCGGTGAGGGATTTGCACCTTGGGTAAGATGGCTGGCTGAGCAGGTTAAAAAACATACGGAAAGTGAATAACAAAATCAGTTGAGCTTTGTAAAAAAAACTGTTATACTTATCGCTATGCAAAAAAATTAATTTTGGTATATGGAACAGGAGAAATAATTTTGAAAAATACGTTGGAAATAAGATGGCACGGAAGAGGCGGTCAGGGTGCGAAGACAGCAGCACTGCTTTTGGCAGATGTATGTTTCAAGAACGGAAAGCATGTTCAGGGATTTCCGGAATACGGCCCTGAGAGAATGGGAGCACCTATTACCGCATATAACAGAATCAGTGATTATGAACTAAGGGTTCACTCCAATATTTATGATCCTGATTATGTAGTTGTTGTTGATGAAACCCTTCTTGAGGCAATTGATGTGACTGCGGGTCTTAATCCTGACGGAGCAGTTGTAATTAATACAACCAAGGAAAAAAGCGAGATAATTCCACATTTAAGAGGATATAAAGGTAAGGTATTTACCATTGATGCAAGAAGAATCTCGGAAGAAGCACTTGGAAGATACTTCCCTAATTCGCCTATGCTTGCGGCAATTGTGGCAGTGAGCGGTGTTATGGACAGGGATACATTCCTTTCACAGATGAGAGATTCTTATCAGCATAAGTTTGCAAAAAAACCTGAGGTGATTGAAGGAAACATGCTGGCTCTTCAGGTTGCTTATGATGAGGTTTCCACACAGATTTAGATAAGGATTGGAGAGAAAGATGGCAAATAAAATACCTACGGATATAACAAAAATAACAGAAAGCTCACCATGGCAGGATCTTACACTCGGAAATCATGTTTACGGAGCGGGAACCTCAAAACAGTTTAATACAGGTGAGTGGAGAACAGTTACACCATATATTGACATGGATAAATGCAAACAATGCCTCCTTTGTGCACCGGTATGTCCTGATTCAAGTATTCCGGTTGTTGAAGGCAGAAGACTTGATTTTGATTACGATCATTGCAAGGGCTGCGGAATATGTGCAAAAGTCTGCCCATTTGGTGCGATTACGATGAAATAAGGAGAAAGATACATGTCTATTAAAGAAAGATTATCAGGCAACGAGGCTGTTGCTTATGCCATAAAACAGATTAATCCGGATGTAATGCCGGCATTCCCTATCACACCATCAACTGAAATTCCTCAGCTTGTGGCAAACTATATTGCTAATGGTGCGATTGATATGGAATTTATTCCGGTTGAAAGTGAACACAGTTCCATGAGTGCGACAATGGGCGCTTCCGCAGCCGGAGCAAGAGCTCTTACGGCAACCTCTTCGTGCGGACTTGCATTTATGTGGGAACTCTTGTATGTTGCTGCTTCGGACAGACTTCCGATTGCACTTGCTCTTGTAAACAGGGCACTTACAGGTCCTATAAATATCAATTGCGATCATTCGGATTCTATGGGCGCAAGAGATGCAGGCTGGATTCAGCTTTATGCTGAAAATAATCAGGAAGTTTATGACAACTTTATTCAGTGTTTCAGAATTTCAGAACATAAAGATGTAATGCTTCCTATTATGGTATGTCAGGACGGATTTATAACAAGTCACGCACTGGCAAATATAGAGCTTATTGAGGATGAAAAGGTAAAGAATTTTGTCGGAGAGTATAATCCGGATAACTACCTTCTTAACAAGGACTGTACAATGTCGGTGGGACCATATGCGGTATCAAATTACTACATGGAGTCACACAAGGCTCAGGTAAATGCAATGGAGAATGCAAAGCGTGTTATTCTTGAGGTTGCTGATGAGTTTGAGAAGATGACAGGAAGAAAGTACGGATTTTTTGAAGAATACAGACTTGATGATGCAGAGTATGCGATTGTGGTTATCGGATCTGCCGCAGGTACTACAAAAGATGCTGTTGATGAACTGAGAGAGGAAGGCATTAAGGCAGGCCTCCTTAAACTCAGGGTTTTCAGACCGTTTCCTGCTGATGAAATCTGTGAGGCACTGAAGAATCTTAAGGCTGTTGCAATCCTTGACCGTTCGGAAACATTTTCAACTCAGGGAGGTCCTCTTACACAGGAAATTATGGCTGCAATGTATAGAAAACAGCTTGGGAATAAAGCAGTTTCATATATCTACGGACTTGGCGGACGTGATTATAAGGTTAGTGATGCAAAGGACGTATATTACAACCTTAAGAATGTGACCGAAGCCGGCGGAGAATTCGAGCAGTTCAATTATATCGGACTTAGAAGCAGGGAGGATTAAGGATGGCAGCTACATATAATTTTAAAGAAGTAATGAGCAAGCCGGAGCGTCTTGCACCGGGACACAGAATGTGTGCGGGATGCGGCGGTACAATCACGGCAAGAGCGGTTCTCCGTGCACTTCACGAAGGCGATAAAGCTGTAATCGGAAATGCTACAGGCTGTCTTGAAGTTTCCACTTTCATGTACCCATATACAGCATATGAAGACAGTTATATACACAATGCATTTGAGAATGCAGGTGCAACGATGTCAGGTGTTGAAACTGCATATAAGGCACTTAAAAAGCGTGGAAAGATTGATGATACTTATAAATTTATAACTTTTGGAGGTGACGGCGGCACATATGATATAGGTTTCCAGTCACTTTCGGGAGCAATGGAGAGAAATCATGACATGGTTTATGTCTGTTATGATAACGGAGCATATATGAATACCGGAATCCAGCGTTCATCGGCGACTCCTATGTTTGCTGATACAACAACAACTCCGGTAGGTTCAAAAAGTAACGGAAAGATGCAGAACCGTAAGGATCTTGCATCAATAATAGCAGATCATGATGTACCTTATGTTGCACAGACAACATTGCTTTCAAATTTCAAGGATATCCATACAAAAGCAGAAAAGGCAATTTATACTCCGGGAGCAGCTTTCCTTAACGTAATGGCACCATGTCCTAGAGGATGGAGATATCCTACGGAAGATATTATGGAAATATGCAGACTGGGTGTGGAAACATGTTACTGGCCGCTGTTTGAGGTTGACCACGGAAAGTGGATTCTTAATTATGAGCCAAAGAAGAAGCTTCCTATCGAGGAGTTCCTTAAGGTGCAGGGAAGATTTAAACATCTTTTCAAAAAAGGAAATGAGGATCTTATAGAGCAGTTCCAGGCTGAGGTTGATAGAAGATGGGAAGATTTGCTTTATAAATGCAGCAGACAGAATTAAATAATTCTTAAATTTACATAAAATTTAATATATGTTATACTGAGCTGTCGGATGATATCCGGCAGCTTTTTTACTGTATCGGGAAATTTCGTGAACGGGTAACCGATTACGAGAAAAAAATATCACATATTTTATGGAGGAAGAACAATGAGTGAAAAGGGACTGGAGGTTAGAAATCTCGTTAAAAAGTACGGAGAGAAAACTGTTGTGAATGATCTGTCGTTTACAATGGAAACTCCGGGGGTTTATGCACTTCTTGGAACAAATGGTGCCGGTAAGACGACTTCAATAAGAATTATTCTGGGAATGCTTGCTTCTGACAGCGGAAGTGTAAGTTTTAATGGAAAACCGCTTACAATAGAAGAAGTTAAAATAGGATATATGGCTGAAGAAAGAGGTCTCTATCCTAAAATTACTCTGATGGACCAAATGCTTTACTTTGCAAGCCTGAAAAAGATTCCTAAAAAGGAAGCACAGGAAAGAATTAAAATATGGGCAGAAAAATTAAAACTTACCGAATATTTTTATCCTGAACCTGTCGGAAAAAAACCTGCAAAGCCTTTCAAAGCAGAGCAGCTTTCTAAAGGTAATCAGCAGAAAGTACAGTTGATGGCAACCCTTATATCAGATCCTGACATAATAATTCTGGATGAACCGTTAAGCGGTCTGGACCCTGTAAACATGAATCTTTTCAGGGATATTATTAAGGAAACCGCAGCTAGAAATAAATACATAATCATGTCAAGTCATCAAATGGCAACCATAGAAGAATTTTGTACGGATCTCACGATTCTTGACAAGGGAAATACAGTTCTTTCGGGTAATCTTAATGACATAAAGAAAAGTTATGGACGTGTAAATCTCTGCCTTAAAACAGAAGGTGATGCGGATGACATAATTGAGAAGCTGGGATTAAGGATTACGGAAAAAACACCTAATGAAACTAAAATAAGACTTACGAGAGAAGAACAGGCGGGAGAACTTCTTTCCGCACTTGTTGCAGATAGAATACCGGTTGTTAAATTTGAACTTGCAGAACCGTCATTACATGAGATTTTTGTTGAAAAGGTAGGTCATGATAATGAATAGAAGTGAATACAGCGGTTTTACACAGGTATTCAGATTTACTTTCATACAGGCATGGAAATCAAACGCATTAAAAATCACCACAATTTTGCTGGTTGTATTGATGCTGTTGTGTTTTCCGGTTATGAGTTATTTTCAGAATGATGGTGAGGAAGAATACAATATAGAAAAAGTTTATGTAACAGGAAATCTGGGTATAAACGCAGAAGAAATCACTGAAGGACTCGAATCGGTTTATGAAGGCAAAATTCCTGAATTTGTTGAAACTGATAAAACCAAAGACGAGCTTGTTGAACAGATAAGTGAGGAACATTCAAATGAGGTTATAATGATAGCGGATATTAATGAAGAAACTTACTCCTTCGAATTCCGCTTCTATTCAGATCCCGATAGCGGTGTATCAGACAGTGAGACATATACGCTCGCAGAAAATGTTACGGATTGGTTTGATGAATACAGACTTCATATGCTTGATGCGGATGAAGAAATCAGTGAGATGATTAATAAACCGGTATCATATGATGTGACTGATATAAGTAAATACAGTAAAGATGATGAACCTGACATAATAAGCCAGGAGGATTATATGATTGTTTATGTAATCCTTATGGTTTCATATATGGTAATTATAATGTCATCAAATATGGTTGCATCAAAAGTAATTGAAGAGAAGGCAAACCGTGTAGTTGAATATCTTATGACAACCGTCAGACCGATGGCTCTGGTTACTGGTAAAATTGTGGCAATGCTTCTGAGTGCGGTTATTGAATTCGGACTTATATTGGGAGCAGGTCTGGTATCGTCAAAGATTTCGGAGATGATGTTTGAAACGACTACTTCAAGTGTCATGGAAAAATACATATCCATGGATATAATTAAAAACATATCTGTTCCAAACATGATTGCATGTATTTTATTCTTTGCAATCGGAATTTATATGTACGGACTTGTTGCGGGACTTTTTGGAGCTTCGGTAAGTAAAATGGAAGACCTTCAGCAGGGTACAAAAGCATATTCTATGATTGTACTTATCGCATTTCTGTTAAGTCTTACAGCGACGGAAATGATGTGGACAATAGGAATAAACGGCTTTGTTAAAGCTATGCTGCTTATACCTTTTACTTCCGTGTTTTTGATTCCGGGAGCGATTATAATCGGAAAGGTAGGAATTGTATATATAATCATTGCAGTTGTGCTGCAGCTTGTAACGATTGTTATAATTCAGAAGCTTGTCTCGCTGATTTATGAGACTATCATAGTCATGAACGGAACCCCTATAAAGCCTGTTGAAATGTTCAGGATTGCAAAACAGGCAGCGGTTCGTGGAAGGAGAAGCGATGAATAAGAAATTAAGCGGGTTTTGGCCGGTATTCAATTATACCTTTAAAAATCAGATTAAATCAAAAAAGTATATAGCGATTACTGTTATTTTTGCAGTGCTGCTGTTAGCAGGTGTTGCAGCGGTATTTTTAATTGCAGGTAAACCGGATTCGGATAGGGATATCGAATTTAATATAAAACGTGCTTATGTTTTTGATGAAACAGGGCTTGGATGTGCCGATTATGCAGGATATTCAGAAATCGTTTTTTCTGATGAAGCGGATTCGGATGTGTTGAAAAATATTGAATTTATACAAACAGATGACAAGGAATCGGTCATGGAAAAAGAAGGTGAAAATACAGATTTTCTTCTTATTATCCAGTCCGAGAATGAAAAAGGATACTATATTCAGCTTGTTACTGCGGACGACTCAGAGTTTGATGATGATTTGTGTGACATATTTGCAGATATGCTTGTGCAGGGATTTAAACTGCATGTATATGAAAATTCAGGTCTTGATGAAGCGTCGCTTGCAACACTTATTGTGCCGATTACATATGAAGTATTCAATTTTGATTCAGATGAAGATTTTATGAAGGACCTGATAGAAATGGTAGTTCTTATGGGAATTCTGTTTGTTCTTTATTTTGTAATGCTTCTTTATGGAGTGCAGATTTGTACAGAGGTAACTTTGGAAAAAAGCAGTAAGCTTGTCGAACAGCTTTTGGTTTCCGTTACACCGTACGGATTGGTCTCGGGTAAAATAATCGCCGTTATAGTCTCATCATTATTGCAGTTTGTGATTTGGATTGCATCACTGATAGGAGGTATTTTCGGCGGAGATTATATTGCGGATATGGTTTATGAAGGATATGAAAGCAAACTTGAGTACATCCTTGATATGATAAAAATTTACTTTGGAGACGTTGCATTTGAAATTCCGGCAGTTGTTATGGCGATAGCTGTAATGCTTCTCGGCATAGTATTTTATCTTGTAATTGCAGGATTTGCTGGAAGCTTCGTAACAAAACCGGAGGATGCAGGCAGTGTGCAGATAATATTCGTACTTCCGATAGTAATAAGTTTCCTTGCCATAATTTCAAATGTGTCAGGTGCAGAAGGAGAAATTACATCTCAGGCATTTTTCTATATACCGTTTACGGCTGCGATGATTGTTCCGGGAGCGGTTTTGTTGGGAAAAATTTCTGTTTTTGGAAGCCTGGTTTCAGCAATTATATTGTTAGTATGTACTATTATGCTTATGATGCTTGCAGCTAAAGTATATAAGGCACTTCTTTTCTATTCCGGAAAAAAATTCAGTCTAAAGGCAATGTTTGGACTGCTCTTTTCGGGAAAGAAAAAACAAAAAGAATAATATAGAAATGAGATAGAATTAATTATTACAATATTACAAAATAAAAAGGAATGTCAACGGATTGTGTCCGCTGGCATTCCTTTTTTTAATCAACGGATTAATTAAATTTCTCCGTTGTTATGTTTGTCTATAAGTTTATGTATTCTTTCAGTAGGACTCAAAAGCTCGCTTATTGAGGCATCATGATTAAGTGCATCGATAAGGAGTGCAACGTATTTAGACATATCCGCACTGATATACCATTCTCTGGAAAGAAGTTCAGGAGTCTGATAAACAAGATTTGTTGTTACTATACGATAGAAGAGACCTTCTTCATAAGCTTTATCAAATCTTTCGAGACCGTTCGTAAAGAGACCAAATGTTGTACAAACGAAAATTCTTCCGGCATTACGTCTCTTTAATTCTCTTGCCGTATCAATCATACTTTCTCCGGATGAAATCATATCATCAAGAATGATTACGTCTTTGCCGGTAACGTCAGTACCAAGGAATTCATGTGCAACAATAGGATTTCTTCCGTCAACAACGGTAGTATAATCACGTCTCTTGTAGAACATACCCATGTCAGCTCCGAGAACCGTTGCAAAATATACGGCACGGCTCATTGCTCCTTCGTCAGGAGAAATAATCATGAGGTCTTTTGAGTTGAGTTTGATGTCAGGAACATTTTTGATGAGAGCCTTAACAAACTGATAAGCAGGCTGAACATTTTCGAGTGAGTTGAACGGAATTGCGTTCTGTACTCTTGGATCGTGAGCATCAAAAGTGATAATGGAATCCACACCCATGTTTACAAGTTCCTGAAGAGCAATTGCACAGTCGAGAGATTCTCTGGAACTTCTCTTATGCTGACGGCTTTCGTAAAGGAAAGGCATGATAACAGTGATTCTTCTTGCCTTACCGCTGATGGCAGCAATAACTCTCTTTAAGTCTGCGAAATGGTCATCAGGCGACATAGGTGACTTTTGACCGCAAACAGTATATGAGAGACTGTAATTACATACATCAAGAAGGATGAAGATGTCTTTACCTCTGACGGTTTCATTGATTACACATTTAGCTTCTCCTGTTCCGAAACGCGGACATTTAAAGTCGATGAGATAGGAATCTTTCTGATAATTTTTGTAAACAGGTGCTGATTTGAATTTGCTTTCCCTGTTTTTTCTCCAGCCGGCGATATACTCATCAACCTTTGCTCCCATATCTTCACTGCTCTTTAAAGCGATTATACCGAGCGGGCCGTAAGAAATGTCTTCTGTATACATATCTTCCTGAGACATATTTGAATCCTCCTGAAATAAAATTTATATGATGTTCAAAATGTTGTGTAACTGAAATAAAACATTCAGAATCAGTATACCAAATTCTGAATGATAAATCTATCTAAAATATGCACATTTATAGGTAGATTATAGCCTTAGAGATGGTCAAATCAGATAAAATTGCTGTTTTTTTGCTTTATACGGTTGTCACTTCCGGGCATCTTTAGATAGGAATAACCGGCAAAAAGTCTTGAATATATTCTGTCGGAATACCTTTTCTGTATCTGCGGACGGTTAAGATTCGTGGTGATTACTGTGTGGAGATTTTTCAGATCACGCTTTTCGAGAAGAACAAAGAGCTGGTTATTTGTGAAGCTGTTGCTCATTTCCGAACCTAAATCATCTATTATAAGACACTCGGCATTTATGATGAAGTCAAGTTCATTTCCTGCATTCTTACTTTCCTCACCTTGGGAAAACTGAGATTTTTTACAGTATTCAAAGAAATCATTTGCGGGAAGATAAAGAACCGAAACGCCTGTGTCGATAAGTTTTTTGGCAATACAGTTTGCCAGAAAAGTCTTTCCGGTACCGGTTTTTCCTGAAATAAGCAGGTTAGAATAGTAGTTTTTGAAGTCATCTACAAAGTCCAGTGCACGATTAACACTGTCAGTCATCGTGTCGTATTCAGAAATACCGGATTCGTCGTCAATTTTGTCGGTATCGTAAAGATTTACATTGAAAGTGTGAAAATTTTCTCTGTTCAGAAGTTCTTTCCGTTCCTTGGTCATGTAGAAGCGCTCGATAACAGTTTTGGCATAGCAGCGGCAGCGTGAGATGATCACACCGTCCCTGTCTTTAATAAATCCGGTGTCTCTGCATTCAGGACACTGATAAACATTATCAAGGTAATCTGAAGGATAACCTGCACCGGTTAAAAGTGACTGTTTGGTTTTTATAAGTATTTTGTTGGATGAACGAAGATTGTCAAGGGCAGAGTTGCTTCCGTCAAGAAATGACATCCTGAGAGCTTTAAAAGAGTTCTCAACAAGGGTGTTGTTGATTTCCTGAATTGCCGGAATGGCTTTAACTACTTCTTCGGTTCTGGAAGCTTTTTTTTCTTCTGCCAGAATCCGTCTTGATTCATAGATTCGGCTGATTTCATCCAACTGTGAATTTGATATCATATTAGGCCTCGTTTAAATTCGGTTATTGATTTATTACACTGTCTGCGGCTTTCGCAAGACGATCTTTAAAGGCATCACGCCGTTCTTTGGTAGCACCCTGACTGAGCAGATATCTGCCGAATTTTGCATCATCTTCCGGAGTGATTGTTCTTTGTTCAAAGTCATTAAACTGATTGTATGATGTCTCTTTCTTTACAGAAGCGTTTTTGCGGGCGGCGGCTTTTGCAGCAACCTCGTTTTCATGTCTTAAATCAGCTTTTGCAAGTTCATCCATAGTTTTAATGCCGTCGTCATACCAGTTCTTTATTGTTTTTGCTGCATAGGAAAACGGTTTTTCAACCTCCTGCATACAGGCTCTGTTGCAGGCTTCAAGTATCATTTCTTCCGGCATGTGATATGTATATCTCCATTTTTCGATTGTTTCAAACTGAACTTTTCCGAGATTTCGTGTCATGCCTAAAGATTTTTTGATGGAAATAAGAAGGTCATCATAAAACTGTTCTTCAAGCTTGGCGTCTTCAACTGTTCTGATGTTTTTTTCGGCCCAGTTTGTTGCAACTTTTAAAATATAACTGCTCGTAAGTTTGTTTTTTGAACTGCAGTAGTCATAAAGGTGAAGTGTAAGGTCATCAGAAAAATTGAGTGAATCAATTATGACCGCAAGGGCGTTTATGTCATCCGGAGTTGCGGTTGCAGGTGCAAGATAGTTTTCAACAATCTCAAAAAGCTGGCGAAATCTGTTCTGCTCTGAAATTCGATTAATATCAGTAGGAGAAAGAACCGGAACGGAAGATTTTGCGGAAACAGCGGAGGAAACATCGACCGCAGGCATTGTGTCCGCGGACACAACACTACTTTTTTGAGACGAATTCACTGTTGAAAGAGAAGAAATATCATTAAGGAAAATTCTTTTGATTTCACCGCTTTCATCAGTCTGAAACGTAAGTATACCGCAATTTTGCCAATACTTGAGAGCCTTGACAACAGATCTTGGTGTAAGGTCAAGAACGTCAGCAATCGAGGTGAGTGAAATGTCTGCTTCAGGTACATAAATATATCTGAGAATATAGAGGTAGACCTTAAGGTTGGTTTCACTTGCCTCCGGCATAAATTTATCAATAAAGAGGTTGGACAGCATGGTCACACCGGTACTGTATCCTCCGCTTACAATCTTACACATGGTTATTAAAATCCTCTCCGAAAACGTACTTAATTCAGGCATAAATCTGCCGGCAGAGGTTAGTATAGCACAGCAATTTTGAAAAGAAAACACCCCAGTATTCATGTTCAGTTTGTAGAATGAAATTGTGGATAAAGTGGATAACCTTGTGGAGCAGATTTTGTAGTATTATGTAAAAACCGCGTAAAATCAATGGTTTAGGTGGAAAAATCGACAAAAATTACAAAATTTGGATAAAAAAATATCCACCGACCATTAAAAAAGATTAGGTCGGTGGATAAAGTGGATAAGTTATTCAGAAAGCAGATGTTCGCCGATTTTTACTACATCTCCGGCACCCATAGTTATCAACATGTCCCCGTGAACTAAATTTTCCAATAAAAATTTTTCGATTTCATCAAATGTCGAAAAATAGTATGCATCTACCCCACGGGATTTTAATTCGCTGCATAAATCTTCAGAACTGATTTCACCCGTATCGGTTTCTCTTGCAGGATAAATCTTTGCAAGTATAACTTTACTGCATCCGCTGAGGGCATCTATGAATTCATCTTTAAGTGCAATGGTTCTGGAAAATGTATGTGGTTGGAAAATGTACCAGCGGTTATTTGCACTGCATGACTCGGCAGTTGCAATTGTAGCCTTTATTTCCGTAGGGTGATGAGCATAGTCATCAATTACCGTTATGCCGCAGAACTCACCTTTTTTCTGGAACCGGCGTTCGGTTCCGGTGTAGGCGGCAAGTCCGTTTTTAATGTGCTCCAGTGAAATACCGTTCTGAATAGCGAGTGCTATTGCTGCCAGTGAATTGGAGACATTGTGTGCACCGGGAACAGATAGAACAATGTGAGTGATTATTCTTCCGTTTTCTACAAGGTCGTACTCAGCTTTATCAGAACTGTCAAAACTGATATTTGCAGCTGTGTAGTTGTAAGGTGCATTTTCATATGACATGTTGTTATGGCATAAACCATAGGTTACAACAGGCGCAGCAGAACCTGCACAGATTTCTTTGTAGTTTTCTATTTCACCGTTGATTACGATATGACCATTTTCAGGAACCAGATCAACATACTTTTTAAAGGAAGAACGAATGTCATCAAGGTCTTTGAAAAAGTCAAGATGATCGGCTTCTATATTGAGTATGATCTCATCCGTAGGGAGAAATTTAAGAAAGCTGTTTGTGTATTCACATGCTTCAAAAAGAAACTGACTGCCGTTTCCTATTTTTAAGTTCCCTCCAATAGCAGGCAGTATGCCGCCGACAGAAATTGTAGGGTCAGTATCAGCATCAAGAAGGATCATTGCAAGCATTGAAGTGGTAGTTGTTTTTCCGTGAGTTCCGGCAACACCGATGGAAGTCTTAAAAAATCTGCAAAGCTGACCGAGAAGAGTGGCTCTGTCCATCATTGGAATTCCTCTTTTTACACATTCGGCATATTCGGGATTGTCAGGATGAATTGCGGCAGTATAAACAACGGCATCAATGTCATCAGAGATATTGTCGGCAAACTGACCGCGGAAAACCTTTATTCCGAGTCCGCTGAGATGTTCGGTAATCGGACTGGTATCACGGTCGGAGCCTGAAATGGTAAAACCTCTTGAATTAAGATATGCGGCAAGTCCGCTCATGCTGATTCCGCCGATTCCGATAAAATGAAGATGAACCGGATTATTTATATTTATCTGAAACATATTTTTGGTCCTTTCAAATGGTCTGAAGCAGATATTCACAATATATGTCAGGGAAAAAGAATGCGAATATCATTACTTCTTTAATTAAATTATCATAGCATTTTTAAATAAAAAATCAACCATTTATCAAACTTATCTGAACGGTCAATGTAGGAATAGGGGTCGGATTGTGTTAGTATTTTGTAAAATTTGCACAAAAAACGAAAAGAAGTTGATTTTTTTTTATGAAATCTTATTCACAAATAGAAAAGCTTATGGTATACTATCGCTTAAGTAGAGGTGTTCTTATGCAAAAATTCAGTTTGGGGATTTTTTTATTAAGAAAGAAATAGGGAGGGAACGGCCCGAGTAAATGCCCGCATGATTGAGCAGAAACAATAATGGGGGAAGCCCGTGTTTTCAGGCAGTTCTAAAATGTATAATAACGAGGTGAGATCGTGATTAAGAAAGAAATGATAGCCATGCTTCTTGCCGGCGGACAGGGTTCCAGGCTTGGTGTCCTGACTTCAGGCGTAGCAAAACCGGCGGTAGGATTCGGAGGAAAGTATTCGATTATTGACTTTCCGTTAAGTAACTGTATAAATTCAAGTGTTGACACGGTTGGTGTACTTACACAGTATCAGCCACTCAGACTTAATACTCACATCGGAATCGGTATTCCATGGGATCTTGACCGTAATGTAGGCGGTGTATCAATACTTCCGCCATACGAGAAGAGCACAAATGCTGAATGGTATACCGGAACGGCAAATGCCATTTTCCAGAATCTTAGGTTTATGGAGCATTATAATCCTGAGTATGTACTTGTGCTTGGAGGCGACCATATTTACAAAATGGATTATGAAGAAATGCTTAATTATCACAAGGCAAATAATGCGGATATAACACTTGCAACAATTCAGGTGCCTTGGGAGGAGGCAAGCAGATTCGGTGTCGTAATTACTGATGATGACATGAGAATCAAAGAATTTGAAGAAAAACCTAAGAATCCAAGAAGCAATCTTGCATCGATGGGTATTTACATATTTACATGGAAGGTATTAAAAGAAGCACTTCTTACACTTCAGGATCAGGAAGGCTGTGATTTCGGAAAACACATTATTCCATACTGCCACAACAGGGGCGACAGAGTGTTTGCTTATGAATTTAAGGGATATTGGAAGGATGTAGGAACTCTTGGCTCGTATTGGGCTGCCAACATGGAACTTATAGACATGGTTCCTGTGTTTGATCTTTATGACGAATATTGGAAGATATATACTGCAAGTGATATTATAAGACCGCAGTACATTGCAGATACCGCAAAAGTAAATAAAGCAATTATAGGTGAGGGAACAGAAGTGTATGGAGAAGTGACCAATTCAGTAATTGCAGCGGGCGTAACAATTGAAGAGGGTGCGGTGGTTAAGGATTCGATAATCATGAAGAATTCCGTAATCGGCAAAGGCACTTATCTTGAAAAGGCGATTGTTGCGGAGAATGTAGTAATCGGAGATGATTGTAAGATTGGTATCGGTGAAGAAGTACCTAATGAACAGTGGCCAAAGATTTATGGTGACGGTCTGGTTACAATCGGAGAGGATACAGTCATTCCGTCAGGAGTTACTGTCGGAAAGAATACAGTCATAAGCGGAGGAACGGCTGAAGATGATTATATCGGAGGAGTTCTCCCAAGTGGCGGAAGTTTGATTAAGGCAGGTGACAGACGATGAAAGCAATAGGTATTATTTTAGCCGGTGGAAATTCGGCACGAATGAAAGAGTTATCTCATAAAAGAGCCATTGCAGCAATGCCTGTTGCAGGAAGCTTCAGAAGTATTGACTTTGCACTCAGTAACATGAGTAATTCCAAAATCCAGAAAGTAGCTGTTCTTACACAGTACAACAGCCGTTCACTGCATGAACATTTAAGTTCATCAAAATGGTGGGATTTCGGACGTAAGCACGGCGGACTTTATACATTTGCACCTACGATTACAACGGATAATGGGTTCTGGTACAGAGGAACTCTTGATGCAATTTATCAGAATCTTGATTTCCTCAAGGAATCACATGAGCCATATGTGGTAATAGCATCAGGTGACGGCGTTTATAAACTTGATTACAATGAGGTTATAAATTATCATATCGAAAAGAATGCAGACATTACCGTAGTTGTAAAAACTGCAGGTGAACATGATGATGTCAGCAGATTCGGTTCGGTTACTCTTGACGGAGAAAACAGGGTTGTTGAATTTGAGGAAAAATCCCATAAAGCAACAACCAATATAATATCCACAGGAGTTTATGTAATAAGAAGAAGACTTCTTATTGAACTTTGTGAGGCGGCAGCAGAAGAAGATCAGTATGATTTCGTAAGAGGCATTCTTGTGAGGTATACCGAGACTAAGAAAATAATGGCTTATAAGATGGATACATATTGGTCAAACATTGCATCGGTTGAATCCTATTACAGAACCAATATGGATTTCCTTAAGAGAGATGTAAGGGATTACTTCTTTAAAGAACATCCTGATGTTTATTCAAAGGTTGATGATCTTCCGCCGGCAAAATACAACCCTAGTGCGGATGTTAAGAACAGCCTTGTTGCAAGTGGTTCAATCATCAATGGTAAAGTTGAAAATTCAATCATTTTCAAAAAAGTGTATGTTGGAGATAATTGTGTAATTAAAAACTCAATTATATTAAATGATGTTCACATAGGAGACAATACATATATTGAAAACTGCATAGTTGAGGCTCATGGTTCAATTCATGCAGGACAAAAACTTGAGGGAAGTCCGGATGACATCCAGATAGTTGTTCAGAGAAAAGATGAATACAGATAAAACTCTTTCGGAGAAAAAGGGGTAAGCTAAGAGCAGGCTTGTGGGGAGCCTGCTCTTTTTTGAAAAAGGCCGAATTGCGGCAAACTCTTAAAATTGTGCCGGAATGTATGTTGAAACCGTATATATAAAGGATTTTCTCTTTACTTAAAAGGAAAATAATATTAAAATAGACTGATATAAATCTTAGTTACTTCGGAGGTTTGTTTTGATAGAGGTTAAGGAAATAGATCGTGTCACGGCTGCAAGATACATGGGAATGAAAAAAGATGATATGAATGAGGTTATGACCGGTCTTTTTGATGAAGCGGAAAGGCTTCTGCAAAAAGATTCAAAAGTTGCATATGTATGCGACATAGAAGACGTGAGTTTCAATGATGAAGGAACTGTTGTTGAGGGAACAAGCCTTGTACTTAAAGGTGACGACATCCGTGATCTTCTAAAAGATTGTGATAAGGTTGTCGTAATGTGTGCAACAATTTCAAGTTATGTCGATACAAGAATAAAGGCACTCCAGATAACAAATATGCCCTTGGCACTGGTGTATGATGCGTGTGCAAGTGTTGCGGTTGACCAGGTATGTGACAGTATACAGGTTTACATAAGGGAAAAGATGCCAGAGTATGTTCAGACAATGAGATTCAGTCCGGGATATGGAGATTTGCCTTTGACTCAGCAGCAGGAAATACTGGATGTGCTTGAAGCCGGAAAGCGTGCAGGTGTAAGCCTTTCTGAAGGAGGAATGCTTATACCGGTAAAAACGATTACGGCGGTTTTTGGTCTTAAATCAATAGAAAAAGCTATATCAGGAAACATAAGTACAGTTATTCCGGAAGGAAAAGGATGCGGAGATGCTTCAGTCTGTTCAAAGTGCAGAATGAAGGATTCGTGTTCCATGTCTGCCGGCAGGAATGACGAAAAAGAAACTGGTAAATGAGGGAAATAAATATGGAAGAAAAGAAAATGTCGGCTAAAACAGAGAAAGAAAGTGCAGATTTCATAAGTGAGAAAATAGAAAAAGAAACTATTTCTGCAAAAGAGCTGAGAAAAGCAAGGCGTGCTGAGAAAAAGGCAGAGAAAAAACGCAGGGAGGAAGAAAAGAGTCTTCTTGAAAATGTGCTTGAGACAGCGGCATATGCGGCAATTGCTCTTTGTATAGCACTTGTGTTAAAAAAATGGATAGTTCAGCCCATAATTGTTGACGGAGACTCAATGAACGATACCTTGGAAAACAAGAATATTGTACTTGCGGTTAAATTGGGCTATGAACCGGAGAGATTCGATGTTGTTACACTTAATTCGCCCGCAGATGGCAGACTTCTTATTAAAAGAATAATCGGTCTTCCGGGAGAAACCATATATGTTGACGAGAATGACGCAATATGGATTACGCCTGCGGACGGCGATACATACAGGCTTGATGATCCTTATGGGTATTTTTCCGGAATGGTGAAATCCAAAATGATTCTCTGCCCTAATAATAAGGATGGCTCTTATACCTTGGAAGATGACGAGTATTTTTGTATGGGCGACAACAGGTATAATTCAATGGACAGCCGTTCTATCGGAGGTATAAGTCGTGACGAAATATCGGGACATGCAGTAGTAAGGCTTTGGCCGTTAACGAAAATCGGAGATTTTGATAAGGGGAATGAATAGAAGATTAGTATTGGTATATACGATTTTATGCATTGCTGTAGTAATTACGGCATGCGGGTTGAAGACAGTTGGAGATGACGGAGGTGTGCCTGAAGACGGAAGTGGTGAATACGGAGCACAAATATCACAGTCAGCTGAAAGTGAAAATCCGAAAAATGAGGTTGATGAACTTCCGGAAATAGAACCTGTCAGACCGGTGACGGTGTCATTTGTAGGAGATGTATTCTGCGGAGAGACAGTCTATAACAAATACAAGGCAGCGGGGCTTGAGGGCATAATGTCAGAAAAAGTTATTGATATCTTCCAGAACAGTGACATAATGGTTGTGAATCACGAATACTGTTCTACAGATATCGGACCTGAAAATAAACTGACGTATCAGACGTGGATTGAGCAGGCACCTGTGGAAAATGATATGATTCTGAGGGAGTTAGGCGTTGATTTGGCTTGTATTGCAAACAATCATATGTTTGATTATGGTGAACAGGGATTTTTGGATACTCTTAATACACTGACTGATTTAGGTATAAGATATGTTGGGGGCGGTGTGAATAAGTATAATGCCGGTGAAGCAAAAATACTTAAAGCAGGCAATAAAAAGATTGCTTTTTTTGCTTCAAATCAGGTTATAACGGATGTTTCATGGATAGCAGGAGATACAAAGCCGGGGATGAATGCGTTATATACATGGTCTGATACATATCAGCTTATGCTTGAGAATATCAAGGAAGCAAAAGAAAAATGCGATCTGGTGGTTGTTATGCTTCATTTTGGAAATGAACTTGAAAATAACCAAAACGAAACACAGAAACAATATGCAAGGGCGCTTATAGATGCAGGAGCAGATGTAATAATTGGTGATCATGCACATGTTCTGCAGGGAGCTGAATGGTATAATGACGGACTGATTTTCTATGGAATGGGAAATTTTCTGTTTACGAATTATACAAGGGATACAATGATTGTTACAATCACGATTGATGTTGACGGGTCGTTTACGGCATCAATCCTGCCGTGCCTGACTTATGATTTTTATGTAAGGGATGCAGATACTGATAATGTACGTAATCTTATAAATCAATATGCAATAAATCTCAGTGTGGATTCGCAGGGAAATGTGTTAAAACCTTAATAAATCCGCAAACCGGACGTTATCCGTTCAGTTTGCGGATTGTTTCTTTTATTTCGTTTTCTTCATCGAATTCCTTTTGTTCGGCAGGCTCTGCATGTATCATGCAGTGTTTGATTTCGGGATACATGGATTCAATGTAATTGTGTACGGCTTCAGAAATATCGTGAGCCTCAAACAGGGTTATATGCCCGTCGACATAGAGCTCAATGTCGACGTATATTTTTGAACCGAACATTCTGGTTTTCAGTGTGTGAATGCCTTTGACACCGTCTACAGACATGACGTCCTCATAGATTTTGTTTACGGTTTCATCATCGCAGCAGTGATCAACCATTTTACGGAATGAATCCATGTAGATATCTATTGCCGCTTTCAAAATAAGAATGCTTATAATGATACATGCAATGCTGTCACCGGCAGGGAAACCGTTTCTGGCAAAAAGTATGCCTATAAGGGAGCCGACCGACGAAAAAGCATCGGAACGATGATGCCATGCATCAGCCATAAGAGAATCTGAATTGATTTTTTTTGCGGCATGACGTGTGTACCAGAACATTCCTTCTTTAATGACAATACTTAGAATTGCTGCAAATATTGTAAGAATTCCCGGAATTGATTTTGAATTGTAATCGTGCTTTATAAGGGAAATAATACCTGATTCTCCAAGTATACCGCCTGTTACTGCAAGCATGGTAGCGAGTAGGACTGCAGCAACGCATTCCATGCGTTCGTGACCATAAGGGTGGTCGGAATCGGTTTCTTTTCTCGAAAGTCGGAATCCGATAATGACGACAATGGTACTGAATATGTCAGAAACCGAATGGATGGCGTCGGAAATCAATGCCTTGGAGTGACCGCAGATACCTATTGCGGCTTTTACTATCGAAAGTATGATATTAACGGCTATGCTTACAAGGGAAACTTTGTATGCAAGTTTTTTTTCGTCTTCCTGATTCATATATACCTCCGTTTCATATATATCAGTTTATTTTTGTGTAGTAACAGCATAAAAATTTTGTCAGATGGGATAAGAAATCTGCATTTGCGTACAGAGGAAGTCTCTTAAAATGACATTATCTGATATATATGTTATGATATTCTGACGATTATATACCAGTGTGGGATTTTTTGCAATTATTTATGAGATTTAATATGAATAAATAATTGAGATAACTGAATATGGGGATGTAACTGACAATATATAAATATCGTTGTATTGATTTTTTTAGGAAATGATTTATAATGGCGAGGGTTTTGAATGGAATTGCAAATTATTAGTTTTATATGCAGAAAATGAAAGGAGGTATTATATGAATATATCAGGTCATTTTAAGACAATAACGGAACATAAAATTGAGGTAATGAAAAACTGTTTCAGGGCAGGCTTATACAGTCAGGGAGTGATGCACGATCTGTCAAAGTATTCTCCTGTCGAGTTTGTAAGGGGAGCGGTATACTATCAGGGAAATTGCAGTCCGAACACTGCAGAGAGAAAAATTAACGGTGTGAGTATGGCATGGCTGCATCATAAAGGAAGAAACAAACACCATCTTGAGTACTGGATAGATTACAGTCTCGAGGAAAACGGGAACATGGCAGGAATGAAAATGCCGGTAAAGTATGTTGTTGAAATGGCATGTGACAGAATTGCAGCCAGCAAAGTTTACATGAAGGAAGAATATACTGACAGAGCACCATTGGATTACTATAACAGTTCGGTGAAGCATTATATAATCCACCCGGAGAGTTCAAAACTTTTATGTGAAATTTTAACCATGCTTGCTGAAAAAGGAGAAGATGTTACATTTAAATACATGAAAGAAGAACTTATAATGAAGGACAGATACATGAAACGTAAAAAGAGTATGAAGCAGTATGTAAACATTTGTGATCATGCTCTGGAAGAAGTTTCAGGTGAATTGAAAAGAGGCGGCAGGGCAATAAAGAAGTTTTGTTCACGTTAATGGAGGAAGAATGAGTAATTACAGTATAAAAGGATTCAGTTTTGCATACGGAACAAGGAGAGGTGAATTGGCCGGGGAAATGGCGAGAAATTCACTTATGATTTTAAAAGAAAACGGCACAAGATGGATAGCACTTTGTGTTGACCAGCGTGTAAAAAAGGTTGATTCACAGGAAATAAGGATTGATTACAATAGAAATGTGACAGATGTTGAGCTTATTGAATTTATAAAGTTCGTACATGAGAATGAAATGAAGGTGTGTCTTAAACCTATGATAAACTGCGATGACGGAAGCTGGAGAGCTGATATCTGTTTTGGAGACAATGAAGAAGCATGGGATAAATGGTTTCATGAATATACCGGATTTATGACAAGATATGCTGAAATAGCTGAGTATACCGGATGTGAAATGTTTTGTCTGGGTTGTGAGATGCTTGGCACGGAGGCACAGGAAAAGCATTGGAGAAATCTTATCTCAAAAGTAAGAGCAGTTTATGGAGGACCTCTTACCTATAATACAAATCATGGGCATGAAATGGATGCAAAGTGGTATGATGAGCTTGATTATTTGGGAACAAGTGCATATTTCAGGATGCACAAGAAGGATGGGAGACATATGACACCGGGAAATCCGCTCATGGATCTTACCAAAGAAGATATGGTAGCGAGTTGGATTGAAGTAAAGAAAGAAATGGAGGCGTTTTCAGAGAGGTATAATAAACCGGTAATTTTCATGGAAATCGGATGTCGTTCTGCCAGAGGATGTGCATGTCAGCCATGGGATTACATGTCTCATGAACTTCCTTATGATGAGGATGAACAGGCTGATTTCTATGATTCGTGCATGGAGGTGTTTGATGGGTCAGACTTCCTGGCAGGATTTTTCTGGTGGGACTGGTCCATAAGGATTAGCAGAAATATGAAGAGAAGTGATGATAAGGGATTTAACATTTACGGAAAGAAGGCTGAGGAAGTATTAAAGAAATACTATCTCTAGGCTGAGGGTTTATTATGATTTGGATACTGTTAGTGCTGATATACGGTCTTTTAAAGGGCACAAGGGAGATTGCCAAGAAAAAGGCTCTGCAGAAAAATACAGTCATTGAAGTACTTGTTTTTTATACTTTATTATCGTTCCTGATGGTAGTTCCCGACTGCAGAAATGCAATGGGAATAAGGCCGGTTATGCTTATACCTGTTGCTTTTAAGTCTTTTATAATTTTTATTGCATGGATATGCAGCTTCAAGGCAATAAAGATGCTTCCGATAAGTTTTGTGGGAATTGTCGACATGTCAAGGGTTCTTTTTGCGACACTTTTAGGGTATATAGTACTTCATGAAGAGGTAACTCCGGGAAAACTATGCGGACTTGTGCTGGTATGCCTCGGTCTTTTGATGCTAAAGGGAAGGAAGAAACAGGCAAATCCGGAGAAAGAGGAAAAAATACAACCGTTTTATCTGGCAATTCTTATTGTTTCATGTATTTTAAATTCTGTTTCAGGACTCATGGATAAGATTCTGATGAAAGAGCTGAATTCCAGCCAGCTTCAATTCTGGTACATGCTGTTTCTTGTTATGTTTTACGGAATTTATGTCGCTGCAACAAGGACAAAGATTGACTGCAAAGGTCTTTTAAAAAACGGATGGGTATGGGCGTTGAGTATAATGTTTGTTGTTGCTGACAGATGTCTCTTTATTGCTAACGGAATGCCTGAAAGCAAGGTAACCATAATGACGCTTATTAAACAGTCAGGATGCGTGGTTACAATTCTTGGCGGAAAATTTATATTTCATGAAAAGAACATAACATATAAGATGATATGTGCGGCTGTTGTTGTATCGGGAATTGTTGTCGCGGTTCTGTAAAAGAAAATAGGGATTGGCTTGAATATAAATAAATCTAGTAAGAAAGAATGTAATGTGCTAAAATATAGCCACTGAATGATTTAAATGATGATTGTTCGGGAAGAATGCTTTAGAAACCTGAAAGCGGAGGAAAATATGACACAGAATGATGAAAAAATGATTGCGGATGATGAAATTCGCGATGAAAATGGGGCTGGTGAGAATGAATATATCAGAGAATATTCCGAAAAGGAAAATGACGATATAAACACGGCAGATTCCGAACAGTATCAGGAACCGGTTACAGCAGAAACCATTTGGAATGATGCGTACAGAAGTGAACTTGAAGAAGCGGCATTTATTCATTCAACAACTACGGTGAAGAAAGGTGACGGAATTGATACAGTTACCATAATATGCGGCATGTTTGGTATTGCCTGTGCGGCATTTATGATTTACTCGGGACTTACAGGATCATTTACAAGTGCAATGAGAGCGTTACTTGTATGTTATACTCTGATCATAGTATGGTGTTTTTGTCCGCCGCTGCAAAGAATGGCGTCTGAAAATTTATGGACTTTGGGATTTATCGAAAGGTTTCCCGTAAATAAAGGATGTAATGAAAAAGTAGAGATTACAAAAGATGAGTTCGTTTATACGGATGTAAAAGGCAGAGAAGTAAGAGTATGTTTTGAAGATATAAATGCAATTTATGAAACAGAGCATTGTGTTGTTTTTCACCTTGATGATAAAAGAATTTTTGCGTTGGACACTGAAAAGCTTAAGGAAGAAGGAGTGTATGAAAAGCTGGTTTCTTTGATTGCATAAAATGAGCAGCTGGGATGCTGTATTGACAAAATGTTTTAAAAAGAATAGGATAGTCAAAAAAGAAAAGAGGTAAAATTATGGCAGAAAAAGTATATACACAGTCTGCACCAGAGGCAATCGGACCATATTCTCAGGCAATAAAGGCTGGCAATCTTTGTTTCACGTCGGGACAGATTCCTATTAATCCTGCTACGGGAGAAATAGTAGGAACAGACATAAGTGAACAGGCAGAACAGGTTTGCAAAAATCTTGAAGCTGTTCTTGAAGCGGCAGGGACAGGACTTGAAAAAGCAGTAAAAACAGTCTGTTTTCTTGCCGATATGAATGATTTTGCAGCGTTTAACGAAGTGTACGGAAAATATTTTACCGGAAAGCCTGCACGTTCATGTGTAGCTGTTAAAACACTTCCGAAGAATGTGCTTTGTGAAGTGGAAGTTGTTGCAGAATTGTAATTGATTGGTTAATGAAGAATGGTTTAGGAAACTTTGCTGTTGTGCATGAGATTCTGATTTAATAAAAAACTGCTGTAAGATATTCGGTGATTAATCCGATGACTGACAGCAGTTTTTTAATGTATCATAATTGCTTGTTTTATTTCCAATTTTCAGTCGGAACTGTGATTTTTTTCAAAATATGGCTGATTAAATCCGTCGAGTTTGAAGAAGTAAGACGGCGTACGGTAACGACCCTGTGTGCAAGGACAGGTGATGCAAGAGATTTTATGTCTTCAGGTGTTACATAATCACGACCGGAAACAAGTGCAAGAGCCTTTGAAAGGCTTACAAATGTTAAAATTGCACGGGTTCCTGCACCGTAAGTTACTTCGCTATCTGAATTGACGGCTTCACAAATATCAAGAATGTAATTATAGAGAACCGGAGATATGTAAACTCCGGCAGCTTCTGCGGAAAGCTGTATGATATCATCGCAGCTGCACACAGGAGCCAGTGTATCGAGAGGATTTGAACGGCTGAACCGCTCTATTATCTCCATTGTCTGATTACGGTCAGGTTTTTCCATTGAAAGTTTTAAGCTGAAACGATCCAAAGAAGCTTCCGGAAGAGGAAAAGTACCGGATGATTCAATAGGGTTTTCAGTAGCTATTACAAAGAAAGGGGAATTCAAAGTGTGAGTCTGGCCCTCTATCGTTACCTGCTTTTCGCCCATACATTCAAGGAGTGCTGACTGGGTTCTCGGAGTTGCCCTGTTTATTTCGTCTGCAAGCACTATGTTTGAAAAAACCGGACCGGGTCTGAAAATAAAGTCGTCAGATTTTCTGTCAAAAAAGTAAATACCGCAGATATCAGATGGAAGAAGATCCGGAGTAAACTGTATTCTTGAAAAGTTTCCGTTTATGGATCTGGCAAGAGCTTTTGCCAGAATTGTTTTTCCGGTTCCAGGTAAGTCTTCTAAAAGGACATGACCGCCGGAAATAAGTGCCGCAAGAACCATGTCGGTTGTTTTGTCATTACCGACAACTACCCTTTTAATGTTTTCTTTTAAGTTAATAACGGTTTGATTGTTCATTATAACCTCTTTCCTGATTATAACAGCCGGAATGCAATGGTTCTCGGCCGCGGATTAAAGAAGAATTGCATAGCAGTATGCCAAACATATTACCGTGGCAATTATAGTGAATCTGAAAACAGTCTGAGTATCTGACCATCCGACTTTTTTACGCACATGATCGTGTAAAGGAGTGCGGGTGTTTTTTAATATATGTATTTTCAGAAATCTCAGAAGAAAAACTTTAATAAGTCCTATTCCGCCATCAATTATGAAGACAAATGCGAAAGGAATAAAGAGAAGAGGGTGTCCGCTTTTAAGTGACAGAATTGCGATAAAAAGACCTATTGCCCTGGAGCCGGCATCACCCATCAGAAGTCTTGAAGGACTTGCGTTATACCAGAGATAACCGATTATGCAGAGTATAAATGAAAGAATCACGGTGCAATAAAGACTGTTATTACAGATGCGGTCAAAAACCACATAAAAGGCGGCGGATGAAATCAATGCAAGAGTTCCGGAAAGACCGTCAACACCGTCAGTACAGTTTACGACATTTATTGCTGCCCAGATAAGGATTATGGACAGAATTACAAAGATTACAGGATGAAGATGGACTTTTGAGCCGGTGATCGCAATTTTAATATCAGTTCCGTTAAAGTTTATATATGTAAGGCTGACAACAACTGCAATGATAAAATCGATGATTCCTTTTTTATATTCACCCCAGGGAGTTTCCGATGCATCGTCAAAATACCCGGAAAGCATGGCGGCAAGAAGCATTATCATGTAGATTATAAGCTCGCTGTCAACTTTTAGAAACATGAGTACGACAAAAATGTGAACAAGTATGAATATTATTCCGGCACCCCTTGGCTTGCCCTGGGAAAGAGCACCATTTACCGCAAATTTGCGGCCTCCGTCAACAGGAAGAGCAGTTCTTAAAACGTTTAAAAGAACTATTGTAAGTAAAAATGAAAGGATAAGACAGGAGAGAATCAGATATTTCCCGATGTTATTATCCGAAGCGTTCAAAATATAATACAGCATATTGCCTCCATTGGTTTCGGAAAATTTTTGTACCGATATTTCGGCACAAATATTAAATGCCGGGGGTAAGCCGGCCGAAGTCGGATTTTCTGTCTGCAAAAAGCACAGAAAAACCATGTTTATTTTACTATAATAAGTGGATATTTACAAGTGTACACTTTATGGAAATTGTGCTATACTGTATTCGTATGTGTTTATAAAGTTCGAAATGCGAAGGAGTTTCGCATACAAACTACAGAATAAGGAGTAAACTTATGAGCAAGGTAAGAAGAATCTATGTTGAGAAAAAGGCACCTTATGCAGTAAGAGCCAAAGAGCTTAAGGAAGAAATCTCGGGATATCTTGGAATTAAGACACTCAATGCCGTGAGAGTTTTAGTAAGATATGATGTTGAGAACGTTGACGGGGAAACTTATGAAAAGGCAATCAAAACAGTTTTTTCTGAGCCGCCGGTAGATGATATATATGAGGAAAATATTGAAACCGGAGCAACAGACAGAGTGTTTTCCGTAGCATATCTTCCGGGACAGTTTGACCAGAGGGCTGATTCGGCAGAACAGTGTGTCAGATTGCTTAATGAAGCTGTAGAGCCGGTTATCCGTACTGCAACAACTTATGTTCTCAGCGGAGAAATTACGGACAGTCAGTTTGAGGAAATTAAAGCATATTGTATAAATCCGGTTGATTCATCACTTACGGATGAGATTAAACCTGAAACACTCATTCAGGAATTTGCTGTTCCTGAAGACGTAGCGATAATAGAAAACTTTATCTCAATGAATGATAATGAGCTGAAAAAGCTTTATGATTCGTTAAATCTTGCCATGACATTCAGGGATTTCAAATTTATTCAGGAGCATTTTGCATCAGAGGAAAAGCGTAACCCTTCAATGACGGAAATCAGGGTACTTGATACATATTGGTCAGATCACTGCCGTCATACGACATTCAGTACGGAACTTACTGATGTAAGCTTCAAAGACGGATACTACAGAAAGCCTATAGAAGATACTTTTAACAGATATAAAGAGGATCATAAAATCCTTTATAAAGACAGAAATGATAAGTTTATATGTCTGATGGATCTTGCCATAATGGGAATGAAGAAACTTCGCAAAGAGGGAAAACTTGAAGACATGGAAGTTTCTGATGAAATTAATGCATGTTCTATAGTTGTTCCTGTCACGGTTGAGAAAGACGGTGAAACATATACGGAGGAATGGCTCATATTCTTCAAGAATGAAACACATAACCATCCTACGGAAATAGAGCCTTTTGGTGGTGCGGCAACATGTCTTGGCGGTGCGATCAGAGATCCTCTTTCGGGAAGAGGATATGTTTATCAGGCGATGCGTGTCACGGGTGCGGCAGATCCTACTGTTTCACTTAAAGATACTCTTGACGGAAAGCTTCCTCAGAGAAAACTTACGACAGGTGCTGCCAAGGGATACAGTTCATACGGAAACCAGATTGGTCTTGCAACAGGTCTTGTAGATGAAATTTATCATCCTGATTATGTTGCAAAGAGAATGGAAATTGGTGCGGTAATGGGTGCTGCTCCGAGAAAGAATGTTATAAGAGAGAATTCGGATCCGGGTGATATAATAATTCTTATGGGTGGACGTACAGGTCGTGACGGATGCGGCGGAGCTACAGGTTCGTCAAAGAAACATACGACACAGTCCCTTAATACATGCGGAGCGGAGGTTCAGAAGGGAAATCCGCCTACCGAGAGAAAACTCCAGAGACTTTTCAGAAGACCTGAGGTAAGCTGCCTTATAAAGAAGTGTAATGACTTTGGTGCGGGTGGTGTATCTGTTGCAATCGGTGAGCTTGCGGCAGGACTTAATATTGATTTGGATAAGGTTCCAAAGAAATATGCAGGACTTGATGGAACAGAACTTGCAATTTCTGAGTCACAGGAAAGAATGGCAGTTGTTGTAGATAAAAAAGATGTAGACAAAATGCTTGCGTTTGCAGAGGAAGAAAACCTTGAAGCAGTGGTTGTGGCTGAGGTTACGGAAGAACCAAGACTTGTAATGAACTGGAGAGGAAAAACGATTGTTGATATCAGTCGTGCATTCCTTGACACAAACGGAGCTCATCAGGAAACAACAGCGGTTGTAACCATGCCTGATGAAGAAAAGAATTATTTCAGAACAGGTGCCGATTATGTAGCAGCAGAAACAAAGAAGAACGGAGCAGCTGACGGTGTAAACAGGCTTTGTGAATCAGATACTCCTGAAAACAGAAGAAAAGCATGGATTGCCGCAATCAGCGACCTTAACAGCTGTGGTAAGAAAGGTTTGGTTGAGATGTTTGATTCCTCAATCGGAGCTTCAACCGTAACAATGCCATATGGCGGAAAATACCAGCTTACACCTATACAGACAATGACGGCAAAGATTCCTATGCTTAAAGGAAAGTGCGACACCGTGACAATGATGAGTTATGGTTTTGATCCGTTCCTTTCAAGCTGGAGCCCATATCACGGAGCTTCATATGCAGTAATTGATTCTGTTGCTAAAATCGTTGCTGCCGGCGGTGATTACAGTAAGATAAGATTTACATTCCAGGAATATTTTAAGCGTCTTGGGAATGATCCGGAAAGATGGGGAAGTCCTCTCGCAGCCCTTTTGGGAGCATATGAGGCACAGCTCAGACTGGGGCTTCCAAGTATAGGCGGCAAGGATTCCATGTCAGGCTCATTTAATGATATTGATGTTCCTCCTACTCTTGTTTCTTTTGCAGTTGATGTTGCTTCTGCCGGAGATGTAATTACTCCTGAATTTAAGAAAACGGATTCAAAGCTTATTAAATTCGCCATGCCAAGAGATGAGTACGACCTTCCTGATTATGAAAAGGCAATGGAAATGTATTCACAGATACAGGCTTTTGCGTCAGAAGGAAAGATACTTTCAATGTATGCACTCGGAGCGAAGGGTATCGCTGAGGCAGCTGCAAAGATGGCATTTGGAAATAAGATTGGTGTTAAGCTTTGTAAGAAAAATACAATTAAAACTGCGTTTGAGCCTGCATACGGTTCAATCCTTGCAGAGGTAAGCGAAGACCGTGCGGATGAGATTTTAAGCAGTAGTTCATATGCTGAGAAGGTTGGTCATACAACAGATAAGGCAACTCTTGCATGGTGTGATGGGAACGGCGGCGAGTGCGTATCAATAGATATTGATGAAGCAATTAACGCATGGATGACTCCTCTTGAAAAAGTATTCCCAACGCGTTCGGCAATACAGAGCGAGACAATAAAGGAAGAAGTTCCGGAAATCTGCTATGATGCAAAGAAGATTTTCGTGGCAAGGAATAAGATTGCAAAACCAAAGGTATTTATACCGGTATTTCCGGGAACAAACTGTGAATATGATTCGGCAAAAGCTTTTGAAAGAGCAGGAGCAGAAGTAAATACAGTAGTGTTTAAGAATATGACGGAAGCAAATATCAGAGATACGGTTGATGCGTTTGAAAAGGCAATCAGGGATTCTCAGATTATCATGTTCCCGGGTGGATTCTCCGCAGGTGATGAACCGGACGGTTCAGGTAAATTTATTGCTACGGCATTCCAAAATGCAAAGCTTTCAGATGCAGTGAATGATCTTCTTAAGAACAGAGATGGTTTGGCACTCGGAATCTGTAATGGATTCCAGGCACTTATTAAGCTTGGACTTGTACCATACGGAGAAGTAACAACTCTCACATCAGACAGTCCTACACTTGCAATGAATAATATCGGACGTCATGTCAGCAAGTCGGTATATACAAAGGTTGTTTCAAACAACAGTCCATGGCTTGCGGGAGCTGAACTCGGTGGAGTTTATGCAATACCTGCATCTCACGGAGAAGGTCGTTTCGTAGCAAACAAAGAATGGCTTGAGAAGTTGAAGGCAAACGGTCAGATATCAACCCAGTATGTTGACATTAACGGAAATCCTACTATGGATGAGGATTACAATGTAAATGGTTCATATTGGGCGATTGAAGGTATCACTTCTCCTGACGGACGTGTACTTGGAAAAATGGCACATTCAGAAAGACGCGGAGACAGTGTTGCTGTTAATATTTATGAGAAACAGAACCAGAATATTTTTGAATCAGGTGTTAAGTACTTCTTATAGAAATTGTAAAATTAAGCGTGCCGGGAACAAAACCCGGTGCGCTTGATTTTTAATTTGCGGTAAAGTTTAGTTTTATACGGGGCAGGAATCATTTTGTAAGGTGTTTCACAGGCAGACATCAGTTACGCGGTTTACGCCTTGCAATAATATGTGGGATTGTGTAAAGAAAAGTTTACCGAAAAAAAGGACTTTTGATATTGGAAGATTGGGGCAGATATGGAGAAAAGCAGAAAGTTGTTATCATTAGTAGTACCCTGTTATAATGAAGAGTCTGTTTTGATGCTTTTTTATGACAGATGTATAAATGCACTTGACGTGGTTTCTGACAATGCTGACTATGAAATTATTTTTATAGACGATGGTTCGTCAGACAGAACGTTGGCAATTATGAAGGAGTTGTCGCATATTGACAGCAGGGTAAGGTATATTTCCTTTTCGAGGAATTTTGGAAAAGAGGCAGGAATATATGCAGGTCTGTCAAAAGCAAAAGGAGATTATGTGGTGTTGATGGACGGAGACTGTCAGCATCCGCCGGAATGTCTTAAAGACATGCTCTTAATATGTAGAAGCGGAGAATGGGATTGTGCCGCAATGAGGCGAATACACAGAAAAGAAAGCATACGGGGAAAGTTGTCTTCAAAATTTCTTGGTATTATGTCTGCTTTGTGTGGATTTAATATTCCTGAGGGAGCTACAGAGTATAGAATGATGACAAGACGTTATGTCGATGCGGTGCTTATGCTGGCAGAACGAAACAGGTTCACAAAAGGTATATTTGAGTGGGTCGGATTTAATACTAAATGGATTGACTATGAAGATGAGCAGCGGGCAGCCGGCAGTTCAAAATGGACAATTTCCGGGCTTGTAAGGTATTCATTAGACGGAATACTGGCATTTTCACAAAAGCCTTTTGAGTATATGATCGGTGTAGGGACGGCAGTTGGAACGATGACATTCATAACACTTGTGTTAAGCGCATTGATGTTGATTTTTGACATAAGAATTTCGGGAACCGCAGTTATCATTTTGTTTATTCTGTTGAATGGCGGGATTTTACTTATGGCAGCAGGTATTGTCGGACTGCATGTGTCTAAAGTGTATATTGAAGTTAAAAGAAGACCGCTTTATATAGTAAAAGAAGATAATCTGGATTGAATTCGGATAAATGAATTGTATGAAAAAGCTTACGGGAGTTGATGAAGATGGAAGAAGGCAAAACAACTTATGACAGAGTCAGCCTTTCGGTAAGAGGATTTGCAGAGTTTTTATGCAGGAGCGGAAATCTAGACAGCCGCAGAGGAAAAATTGATATAACCGCAATGAATGAAGGAACTCGTCTTCATCAGAAAATTCAAAAATCAAAGCCTGATTATTATAAAAGTGAGCAGCCGGTCGGCGGTGAAGTAATCGGTGCTTTTAATGGTGAAAAATATGTGATAAATCTTGACGGTCGTGCTGACGGCATAATGGAATTTGATTCAATAGCAGATAAGATGATGGATGAAAATAAGAATCTTCTGCTGATGGATGAAAATGTATTTATTGACGAAATAAAGTGTATGTATGCAGATGTAAAAGGGTTCAGTGAGCCGGAAAAAATCCACCTTGCACAGGCAAAATGTTATGCATGGTTTGTACTTGAAGAGAAAAGTCTTGACAGTATAGGGGTTCAGATAACTTATTGTAATATTGAGCATCAGGATATCAATTACTTTACTTTTTCATTTACAAGGGAAGAGCTTTTTTTGTGGATTACCGGGCTTGCAGATGAATATGCAAAGTGGCTTTATTGGGAAAAACATCATAAAAAAGACAGGGACAAATCGATTCGTATACTTGAATTTCCTTTTGAGTACAGAGCTTCACAAAAGGAACTTGTAAAGAATGTATATTTGAGTATTTTAAGAAAAAAGAAACTGTATCTGGAAGCACCTACCGGAGTGGGTAAGACAATATCTACAATGTATCCTTCAATCAAGGCTTTAGCCGAGGGACTTGCGGAGAAAATTTTTTATTCTACGGCCAGAACTATTACACGAACAGCGGCAGAAGATACTTGCAGAATACTGGGAAAAGCCGGTCTGGATATGCTGACGGTTACAATTATTGCAAAAGAAAAGCTGTGCATTTTGGATAAGCCTGACTGTAATCCGGTATTATGTGAAAGGGCAGCGGGGCACGAGAATAGAATTAATGATGCAGTTTATGATCTTATAACTCATGAAAAAGATATACGAAGGGAAACAATTCTTGCTTATGCAGAGAAGCACAGGGTTTGTCCGTTTGAATTCAGTCTTGATGTTGCAATTTGGTGCGATATGATAATCTGTGACTATAATTACTGCTTTGACCCGGATGTGAGTCTTAAAAGATTTTTTAATGATTCTAACACAGAACGGTATATACTTCTGGCAGATGAGTCACATAATCTTGTGGAAAGAGCAAGAGAAATGTATTCGGCAGAGTTGTCAAAGAATGAGATTTTAAAGAGTGCATCTCTGATTAATAAAGAAAATAAAAAGCTCAGGTCAGAGTTGAGTTCTTTGAACAGAAAATTTCTTGATATAAAGAAAAACTGTAGTGAAGAACTTAATGAATTGGAGTATGAAGATAACATAACATTCTTTACTAAAGCAGAAAAGGTATACGAAAAGCTTTTGGCATATGTGACAGACCGAAAAACTGATGCTCCGGATGAACTGATTGATTTTTTCTTTAAACTCCGAAGCTTTGTAATGACAGTAGAGGCTGCTGATGATAATTATGTATATACGGGGAAATTTATTGGAAAGGATTTTCTGATAAAAGTAAACTGTATGAATCCGAGAGAAAGAATGAAAGAATATCTGAGGTATTTCAGGAGCAGTATATTTTTCTCCGCAACCTTGATTCCGGTATCATACTACAGAAATCAGCTTTCGGGAAATGAGGAGGATTATGCTGTATATTCACCATCGTCATTTGATCCGCTGAAACGAAAAATACTTATTGCAACGGACGTGTCCGCAAAATATTCAAGACGGAATCCGGAAGAATATGCCAGGTTTGCAGAATATATCAGGAAAATGGTCAGTGCTAAAACCGGAAATTATATGGTTTTTTTTCCGTCATATAAGGTTATGGAAGAAATTGTTTTTATACTTTCAGAAGGGGAAGCCAGAAATGGAAAATTTTCTTTCGGGAAGTGTGACTGTATTGTACAGATGAGCGGTATGGATGAAAAAGCAAAAGAAGAATTTCTTGAAAATTTTCGGGAGAAACCTGAAAAGTCGTTTTGTGGCTTTGGTGTTATGGGAGGTGTTTTTTCGGAAGGAATAGATTTGAAATCTGACAGACTGATAGGAGTTGCAATTGTCGGAACAGGTCTTCCTATGGTTGGAGATGAAAGGGAAATGTTTAGAAAGTATTATGACGAGAGCAACTCATCAGGATTTGAATATGCCTATCTTTATCCGGGAATGAACAAAGTGCTTCAGGCTGGCGGGCGTGTAATCAGAACGTCAGAAGACAGAGGAGTGATTCTTCTTCTTGACGACAGATTTCTGCAAAAAAACTACAGAAACCTTTTTCCGAGGGAGTGGGAAAATGTAACTCCAACGTATTTGGAAAAGATTGATGAGGAACTTAATAATTTCTGGGAACAATAGACAGATGGTGGGCAGAAAACGTATTTATTATGTGTTTGAAACAATAGAAAAGTCTTGCGTATATTTCTGATTTATGTATAATAAAGTAAAACTACTACAGAAAAAGGATAAACAGGAGGTGCCTTATGGCAGATTATGATGATAAAATCGATAATAATGACAAAATGACATTGAGTCTGGATGACGGAACTGAACTTGTGTGTGACGTTGTGGCAATCTTTAGTAACGGAGAAAATGATTATATTGCACTTTTCCCGGAAGATGGAGATGATGATGCAGAAATCTTCCTCTACAGATTTATCATGGAAGATGATGACTTTGACAATATTAAGCTTGAAAATATTGAGTCTGATGAGGAATTCGACAGTGCTGCCGAAGCATTTGAAGCTTATATGGCACAGGAAGAAATACTTGATGAGGAAGACGACGAGGAATAGTTTTTTAACCTGACTGTCGGAATAAGACTGCCGGATAGGAATTTTCATTGATTACAAAAACTCCCGTATTATCGAAAAACGGTGATACGGGAGCTTTTTTTGACTATTCAATTAAATTGTGTTCGATGCAATAACTCAGACTGAGTTTTTTTGGAACCATGAGTGAGTCAAATTTGACAATAAATGAGTCGCCGTCAACAGATAAAATCTTTCCTGTTTTATACTTGATATGATATATGCTTTGACCGACCGATACAGAGCTGACGTTTCTGATTTCTTTTATAAAACGGGAGCATTTTTCTCCTGCGTGCCCTTGTCTGTTCAAAGAATATGAAAAATAAAGTTCTGATTTCGCCCTTGTTGCCGCCACATAAAACATACGACGTTCTTCTTCAATTTCTGCATCTGACTGGGAGAGTCTGTGAGGAGTTATGCCTTCAACACAATCGGGTATGTAAACATATTCGTATTCGAGACCCTTACATCCGTGAAATGTCAGCAGGTTTATGGCTGTAACCGGTGATGACTGCTGATATTCACTGAGTTTCTCCCTGTATTCGCTTATGTGGTTAAGATATGCCGTAATGGATTTGTAAGGTGAGGCATCATTTTCAAGCTCATCAAGAAGATCTATTGTTTCCTCAAATAAAGAACCCGAAAGATTGACGGATTGCTTGAGGAACATGTCATAACCGACTACTTTTCGAATGTAATGTATGGCAGCGGATGCTCCGAGTCTCTGCATTATAGAACAATCAGATATGAGTTTTTTCAGGTTGCCGGTCAGATAGAATTTTTCATCGTGTTCCGCACGGCTGATTAAGTCATACAGGTCGATTTTGTCATCAGAGAGCATATCTCTGGATATATATCTGACGGGTTTGTTGCAGAACAAAAGAAAATTATTGCGTGAATTGTCGCCGGCAAGGTAGCGAAGATATGCAATAACCGGGGAAATGTAGCGATTGTCATAAATACAGGGGATATATCCTTTTGTCCTGAACGGAATGTTGTAATTGATGAAATACTGACAAAAAGAATTACTCTGAGCATTGGTTCTGTATAGGACGGCAATTTCATCCGCAGAAACGCCCGAATCAAGTTTAGCGGAAATGAGACGGCATAAATGTATATACTCGTCTCTGCTGCGGGTAAATTTCTTTATTACTATGTCATGACCATCATCTTTAAAAGGTTTCAGATCCTTTTCAAAACGGTTATGATTATTTCGTATAAGGCGTTGGGATGTTTCCACAATTTTACCGCTACATCTGTAATTTATGTCGAGAGTGATTATTTTTGTTTCATTGTATTCCTGTGTGAATTTTCTCATGAGATCCGGAACCGCACCTCTGAATGCATAAACTGACTGATCATCGTCACCTACTGCAAAGATATTGTTTTCAGGAGCAGCTAAAAGCCGTATGATTTCATACTGTATGGGGTTTATGTCCTGAAATTCATCAATGAGAATGTATTGGAATTTTTTTTGCCAGAATTTGAGTATATCCGGATTCTCTGTAAGAAGGTCATATGTAAAATTCATCATGTCTTCAAAATCAATCAGATTCATCTTGTTAAGATATTGCTGATAGGAAGTGAATACGGATGAAAAGTCTTTTTTTGACATTGATAAAGGGGAAAAATCGGAAATTTTAAGACGGGAAGATTTGAATTTGGAAATTTCATCAAGAACCTGTCTTATGAATTCCGGGTTTCCGGATAATGTAAGCTTCCGATCCTCAAGTATTGTTTGCATTATTTTAAAAGAGGTTGAATCATCTACAATGTTTTCTTTATTATATCCGTGACTTTGACTTAAAATATGAAAAAATATGGAATGGAAGGTTCCGAAATTTACACGACTGCCATCTTCCCCGTATAGTTTTATAAATCTTTTGCGCATGTTTACCGCAGCAGCTCTGGTGAAAGTTACAACTAAAACAGAGGGAGGATAGATGTTATAAACGTTGAGCATTTCTGCAAGACGATTGACAATCGTAAGGGTTTTCCCGGAACCCGGTCCTGCAATGCACATGACCGGGCCCTGTATTGTTGATACAGCCAAAAGCTGGCCGGAGTTAAGTTTGGAGTGTTTATAATCCGGCTTCTTCAAGTTTTTTGATACCAATCCGGATTCTGTTAAGGCTTTCTTCCTTGCCGAGGATAGCCATGATTTCATAAGCACCGCCGGGAGTCATCTGCTTACCGGAAACTGCTGTACGTACAGGCCATAAAACGATACCGTTTTTGCAGCCTTTTTTTTCTACAAGACTCATACATACCTTCTCAATGGCAGATACTGAATAATCATCAAGAGCTTCAAACATAGGAAGAATCTCCCTTAAAACTTCGAGAGAAATTTCTGAATTCGTCTTCATCTTCTTGTGTGTATACATTGCAATGTCGTAGTCGGGAAGAGAGTCGAAGAAATCAATTTTCTCAGCGATGTCAAGGAAAGTTTCGATTCTTGATTTAACCAAATCAGCGACAGCTTTAAGGTCAATATCGGATTTGATTACTTCTTTTATGTAAGGAAGAGCGAGTTCGTAGTAACGGTCGTTGTCCATTGCTTTGATATATTCACCGTTCATCCAGCGAAGCTTCTGCATGTCAAACACGGCAGGAGACTTTGAAATGTGGTTATAATCGAATTCTTTTATTAATTCATCAAGGGTGAAAATTTCCTGATTTCCTACCGGACTCCATCCGAGAAGTGCGATAAAGTTTACGATTGCCTCAGCAACAAAGCCCTGTTCAATGAGGTCTTCAAAGGAGGAATGACCGCTTCTCTTTGAAAGTTTCTGATGCTCCTCGTTTGTAATTAGCGGACAGTGAATGTAAACGGGTTCATCCCATCCGAACGCATTGTAAAGTCTTGTGTATTTTGGAGTGGATGAAAGGTATTCATTACCTCTTACAACATGAGTTATTTTCATGAGGTGATCATCAATTACATTAGCAAAATTGTATGTAGGGTAGCCATCGCTCTTAATAAGAATCATGTCATCAAGTTCGGCATTGTCTACTGTGATTTCACCATAAATGGCATCCGTAAAAGTTGTAGTTCCTTCTTCGGGAATATTCTGTCTGATTACATAAGGAAGTCCCTTTGCAAGATTAGACTCGATTTCTTCTTTGCTTAGATGGAGACAGTGTTTATCGTATTTTGTGATTTCTTTTCCAGATTCACTGCCTTCAACGGTACATTTAAGACTTTCAAGTCGTTCATGGTTACAAAAGCAATAGTAAGCTTCTCCTTTTTCTATAAGCTGCTTTGCGTATTCAAGGTAGAGGCCGGAATTAACACGTTCACTCTGGACATAAGGGCCATAACCTTTATCCTTGTCAGGACCTTCATCATGCACGAGACCGGTTTGAGCCATTGTACGGTAAATAATATCAACAGCACCCTCTACATATCTTTCACGATCCGTATCTTCTATACGGAGAATAAAGTCACCGCCTTCATGCTTGGCAATGAGAAATTCGTACAAAGCAGTACGAAGATTGCCGACATGCATACGACCGGTTGGACTTGGGGCATATCTTGTTCTGATTTTCATATTTCCTCCCCGGAAACCTTTCTTCAGAATAATATCCGTTGAAAAAAAGGTATCCGTATTTATTTATTCCGGTTGAAGAACCGGTGTTTTTTGCTTTAGTTCAAATTGTAATCCTCAAGAAGTCTGAGTCTGGAAGGCTGCTTGAGTTTTCTGATTGCCTTTGCCTCAATCTGTCTGATACGTTCCCTTGTTACATTAAACTCACGGCCTACTTCTTCAAGGGTGTGAGTCTCTCCGTCGATAAGACCGTATCTTAATTGAATAACACGACGCTCACGTTCGGTAAGAGTTCCGAGAAGTTCGGCAATCTGTTCTTTGAGAAGCATATACGCGGCAGCCTCTTCGGGACCCATTGAGCGCTCGTCCTTTATAAAGTCACCAAGGTGGCTGTCGTCCTCTTCTCCTATAGGTTTGTCGAGAGAAACCGGATCAGTTGAAATTTTCATTACTTCACGAACTTTGCTTACAGGCATATTGAGAGCGTCCGCAAGTTCATTTTCACTTGGATCCCTCCCAAGCTGCTGTACAAGCTGTCTCTGAACCTTATAAGTACGGTTAATGACTTCGGACATATGTACCGGTATACGGATTGTTCTTGACTGGTCGGCAATAGAACGCGAAATGGCCTGTCTGATCCACCATGTGGCATAGGTTGAAAATTTATATCCTTTACGGTAATCGAATTTTTCAACAGCCTTGATAAGTCCGAGATTTCCTTCCTGAATAAGATCGAGAAATGAAAGACCGCGTCCGAGATATCTTTTGGCAATACTTACAACAAGTCTGAGGTTGGATTCTGTGAGTCTTTTCTTGGCATACTCATCCCCTTCCTCAATTTTCTTTGCAAGTTCGATTTCCTCATCCATATCAAGAAGAGGATAACAGCCGATCTCACGGAGATACTGTCTTACGGGATCGTCGCTGATGGCATCAGCAAGCATGTCCGCTTTGTCAACGTCATTGTCCGCATCATCATCTTCGATAAGAACAATATCCTCATCGGAAGGGCCGTCTTCAACCATTTCACTTCCAATGATTATAATATCGTTTTTCTGTAAATAATCATATATAAGGCGTGTATCTGAAGCACTGAGATCAAGGCCGGCGAGACAGGCATCAATTTTTTCCTGTTCGATGAATCCGTTGCCGGCTTTCGCCTTCATTTTGATTTCTTCTAATTTTTTTAGTAAAAGTTCCTGTTTGTCCATTTAAAATCTCCATTTTGATGTTTAAGCGCAATCGATAGATATAATATCACAGGGAGAACATTATGTCAAACCAAAGAGGCCTTATAATAAGGTAATAATACAGAAAAAATAGCAAATAAAAAATAAAATATGGGTTGACATAAGAGGGACGCATATGTATAATTTACCTTGCGCGCATTTGCAGCGCTATTTTGTGTGCCGAAAAGCATACAAGGGATAGTGTTTTTAATCGACGCAGCTATCAGCCACATGATGAACCAATTAAGGTTTAAATAACATAGGAGGTGAAAGCATGCCTACATTTAACCAGTTAGTAAGAAAGGGCAGAAAGTCTTTACAGACAAAGTCAACAGCTCCAGCATTACAGAAGAGCTTTAACTCATTACAGAAGAAGTCAGTTAATAACTCTTCACCACAGAAGCGTGGAGTTTGTACAGCTGTTAGAACAGCAACACCAAAGAAGCCTAACTCAGCTCTTAGAAAGATCGCCAGAGTACGTCTTTCAAACGGTATCGAAGTAACAAGCTACATTCCAGGTGAAGGACATAACCTTCAGGAGCACAGCGTTGTTCTTATCCGTGGTGGTAGAGTAAAGGACCTTCCTGGTACAAGATACCATATCATCAGAGGTACTCTTGATACAGCCGGCGTAGCTAAGAGACGTCAGTCACGTTCTAAGTACGGTGCTAAGAAACCAAAGGACGCTAAAAAGTAATTCCTTAGTCAGATAAGGAAAGTTTAACAGGGCAGCAATGCCTTAAATTAAGTTACATCACTTACTATAAAGATGCAGGTTATTTCACTTGGCGCAGTGTGGCTGGGTGCGTATTAAATAGAAATAATGAGCATGAACACAGTAATGTGAGTACCGAGGAATTAATGGCCGGATGAAACCGGTAATATGTTAAGGAGGGAAGTAACGTGCCACGTAAAGGACATATTCAGAAGAGAGATGTTTTGGCAGATCCAATGTACAACTCAAAGGTTGTAACAAAACTTATCAACAACATCATGCTTGATGGTAAAAAGGGAACTGCTCAGAAGATCGTTTATGGTGCTTTTGAACAGATTGCTGAGAAGACAGGCAAGGATGCCATGGAGGTTTTTGAAGCCGCTATGAACAACACAATGCCATTACTCGAAGTAAAAGCACGTCGTATTGGTGGTGCCACATATCAGGTACCTATCGAAGTAAGACCAGACAGAAGACAGGCTCTTGCTCTTCGCTGGATCACAACTTTCTCACGTAAGAGAAGTGAAAAAACACAGGTTGACAGACTTGCAAACGAGATTATTGATGCATCTAACAACACAGGTAACGCAGTAAAGAGAAAAGAAGAAATGCACAGAATGGCAGATGCAAACAAGGCATTCGCTCATTATCGTTGGTAATTCTATTCTCAAACAATATATTATAGGGAGGAAAAAACCTTGGCTGAAAGAGAATATCCGCTTGAGAGAACGAGAAATATCGGTATCATGGCTCACATCGATGCCGGTAAGACAACTCTTACAGAACGTATTCTGTACTACACAGGTGTAAATTACAAGATTGGTAATACACATGAAGGTACAGCTACAATGGACTGGATGGCACAGGAGCAGGAAAGAGGTATCACAATTACTTCAGCTGCTACAACATGTCACTGGACATTGCAGGAACAGTGCAAGC
>CAZNGY010000004.1:0-64978 GCA_964572955.1 uncultured Lachnoclostridium sp. | reverse complement strand
GGCAGTCGCCTCTCTTTATTCTATACGAAGGTAAATAAGCTGTAGGTTCAGGTTTTGAACTACAGTTTTTTTATTTTGTACGAAGGTTTAATCTTTATGTAATTAGTTTTTTTAGCATTTTTTAGGTAAATATTAAAGCATCAACTATTAATCTGCTCAGTCTTTTATTTACAGGGGCTGAGTTTTTTTGTTTAAATTAATGCAAGATACCAAAGTATTTATGTTAATACAATATGGTTTTATTTTAGGATTTGATGTAGAATTTTGGCATGGTTAATTATGAGGTTTCGTATTAAACAACGAACTTTGGAAGATATATTGAAAAGTATATATAGTTTATGTAATAATATGTATGCGAAATCTTTTAAGCATCCTGCTTTATAATTTGGAACAGATTGGCGGAACGGATAAGAATTATAAGGAGAGAACAGAGTGAATATGGATGGAATAATTTTTGATGTGGACGGAACGATTTGGGATTCCACGGATATATGTGCCTATTCATGGAACAAAGCCGTAAACGGACACACGGATATAAAGGCATCGCTCACAGGAGAGGATCTTAAACCTCAATTCGGAAAGCCGATGGAGGAAATCTTTAACAATCTTTTTGGTGAGCAGAGTGAAGATGTAGTAAAAATTGTTGCTGAAAAATGTTGTGAATACGAGGATAAAGAACTTCATGCTTTGACAACAGAAGAAGCTGAGAAACTTTGTTTTGACGGGGTAACCGATACAATGCGAAGTCTTGCAAAGAAAAAGAAACTTTTTATAGTCAGCAATTGTCAAAAAGGTTACATAGAGGTGCTGATTGAAAAACTTAATTTGAAAGATGTTGTATCGGATCATTTATGTTACGGTGATACGGGAACTTCAAAGGGACAGACAATTCTCAAACTGATGAAAAGAAACGGACTTGAAAATCCGATATATGTGGGGGATACCCAAGGGGATTTTGAAGCATGTAAAGAGGCTGGGATTCCGTTTGTCTTTGCAGCATATGGGTTTGGAAATTCCGAAGGATTTTACAAAAAAATAGAATCCATGAAAGATCTGCAGAAAATAGTCAGTGAAAATAAAGATAGAATATAAGGATCCTGTCGAATAAGCGGAAAATCACCCGAGCCGAGCGAAACAAAAAACAAGATAGTTTGAATGGGATGTGCCGAAATCGAATGCAAGGAAAATCACCCGAGCCGGGCGAAACAAAAAGCAGGAGAGTTTGAACGGGATGTGCCGAAATTGAATGCACTGAAGTTATCTGAGTCGGGTAAAACGAGAAGCAAAAATGTTCAGATGAGTTATAAAAAATTCAAGTCAGAAAGGAACAGATATGGAAAATTGTAAAAAAAATCAAACAGACAGTGAAAAATTCAGTGCTTTGAGTTGTGCTGATTTTGTTGAAATTTTATCTTCGAAAAGACCGGTGCCGGGTGGCGGCGGTGCATCAGCTTTGATAGGTGCAATTGGTATGGCATTGGGGAATATGGTGGGAAGCCTTACCATAGGAAAGAAAAAATATGCTGAAGTGGAGCCGGAAATAAAGGTACTTATGGAGAAATCTGTGATTCTTATAAGCAGGCTTCTTGAACTGATAGATGAAGATGCAAAGGCTTTTGAACCCTTAGCCAATGCGTATTCCATGCCAAAGGAAACACCTGAGCAGGCTGAGGAAAAGGAAAAAGTTATGTCAGAAGCTCTTTATATGGCGGCAATGGCTCCGCTTGACATAATGAAAGCCTGTTGTGAGGCAATTGATATTGTCGGTGACTTTGCGGAAAAGGGCAGTCGTCTTGCCGTATCAGATGCAGGAGTGGCAGCTGCGGCATTATCGGCAGCTTTGAAAGGGGCATCACTTAATATATATATAAATACAAAATCGATGAAGGATGAAGAGGCTGCACTTGAAATTAACGCACAAGCGGACAGAATGTTTGAAGAATACACGAAAAAAGCTGAAGAAATATTTACACATGTAAGGGATGGACTCAGAAAGTATTAATATTTTGATGTCAGCAGTAAGAAACCGGTAAGAATTGAAAGCCGAAGAACAGAATGAGATTAAGTTGGTTGCTGAGTGCAAGAAACCGATAGGATTCGAAAGCTGAATGGAAGGTGTAGATAACAGACTACGGTTTGACAGTTATGAGGGCCCTTAGGAGGGGTTGTGAAAATATTTATATGATAAGAGGAGTAAGATAATGGCCGAAATTTTATATGGAAAAGCAGTTACGGAAAGTATAAATGAGGGTATTAAAGAGGACGTTCAGATGTTAGGGAAAGTTGGTGTGAAACCGCTGCTTGCTATTGTCAGAGTCGGAGAAAATGAAAGTGACCTTTCCTATGAAAGAGGTGCAGTTAAAAGATGTGAATCTTTGGGTGTTGAATATAAAAAAATTGTGTTAGATACAGATGTCTGCACGGAAGAGGTACTGAGCGTCATCAGAGAACTGAATGAAGACAGGAATGTGCATGGTGTTTTATTGTTCAGACCGCTTCCTAAGGGACTTGATGCGGAACGCATTGAGAATGCACTTAGTCCGGAGAAAGATGTTGACTGTATGACAGATGTTTCGATAGGCAGTATTTTCACCGGAAAAAATGTAGGTTTTCCGCCATGTACTCCACAGGCATGTATGGAAATTCTGAAATATTACGGCTATGAGCTTGAGGGTAAAAATGTTGTTGTTGTCGGTCGTTCGCTGGTGGTTGGAAAGCCTGTCGCGATGATGTGTATGAAGGAGAATGCAACGGTAACAATTTGCCATACCCGTACAAAAAACATGGGTGACATTATTTCAAAGGCAGATATAGTAATAGCTGCAGTCGGACATGCAGGTGCTGTTAAAAGTGAATATATCTCCAAAGGTCAGGTTGTAATAGATGTCGGAATTAATGTGGATGATGATGGAAGACTTTGCGGAGATGTAGAATTTGAAGGAGCAGTGGAAAAGGCAGCGGCAATAACACCTGTGCCGGGAGGTGTAGGAGGAGTAACAACGTCAGTGCTTTTAAGTCATGTGACTGCTGCGGCGAAAAAAATGACAGCAGAACAGTAAATTAAAGAATTATGGCTGTTATAACCGCGACGAAAAAAATGGTATGAAGCAAGTAATCGTGAAATTTTCATCTGTGTGTCACTGGTGAAAAAGATGGGAAAGTGACAAACAAAAGATATTATGTTGTTTTAAGTATTTGATTGTGACGATGGTGTCTATGGAAAAATTTGAGAAAAAGTACCAATTTAATGTCGGATACCCTGAAGGGGTCAGTTTTGAATGGATAAAAAAATCTATGCCTGACAAAGTACCGGTATGGTGCAGCGTTGATTTGAGAGACGGGAACCAGGCACTGATTGCACCGATGAGTAATGAGGAAAGACTCAGTTATTTTGATATGCTCTGCAAAATCGGATTTGAAGAAATTGATGTCGGAGTTCCGGGCATATCAGAAAGGGACTATGATTTTATAAGGCTTCTTATAGAAGAAAAACATGTGCCGCAAAATGTCAAACTTCAAGTTATGTGCGGGATTAAAGAAGAAGAAATCGACAGGACATTAGATGCCGTAAGAGGTGCAGAAAACGTGATAATACATATGTATTATCCGATTTCTTTTTCTTATCATAAATATGTGACGGGTTATGTGACGGAATCTTCCGGAGAAAAAGAATCGGAGGAGTTGAGCAGCACTTGCGGAGAAAAGGAATCAGGGGAATTGAGTAATACTTTCGGAAAGAAAGAATCGGAGAAATTGTGGAAAACTTCCCCTGAAATTTCATGCAATGTGGAAAAAGCCGCTTTATATCTCAGAGAGAAAATCAATAAAATAAAGAGTGGTTTTCATGAAATATGGCTGGAATTTACGCCAGAGGGAGCAAATGATGCTCCTGCGGAGTACGTACTTGAAATATGTAATGAAGTGATTAGGTGCTGGGCATCGGATTTTTATGGACGTATAATCATAAACATTCCATCGACTGTGGAGACACATATGCCGCATATGTTTGGCACTCTGGCTGAGTATTTGGACAAGAATCTTTGGCAAAGGTCAGGATTGGTTTTAAGCATACATCCGCATAATGATATGGGCGGAGCTATAGCGTCGGCGGAGATGGCATTGCTTGCCGGAGCAGAACGTGTTGAAGGAACTTTGTTCGGTAATGGAGAAAGAACCGGAAATGTTGATTTGGTTACGCTTGCACTAAACTTTTATACTCACGGCATGAATCCGGGACTGAATTTTGACGGATTGCCGGAAATAAGGTCATTATATGAGAATCTTACGGGAATTGCGGTGAATCAACGACAGCCTTACGCGGGAGAACTTGTTTTTACGGCGTTCACGGGAAGTCATCAGGAAGCAATAATGCAGGGACTGATGAACAGACAGAAAGTAGTGGAGGAGGCAGATGGCGGCAGTGATAAACGGTGGGATGTTCCGTATCTTCTTATAGATCCGGAGGATATAGGACGTTCTTATGATAGTGATGTTATTAGGATAAATGCAAGTTCAGGTAAGGGCGGAGTCAGTTACATCCTTAGGAATCATGGCGGGTACATAATTCCGGAGAAAATGAAAAAAGACGTGGCAGATACAATTAAGGAAATGATGGGTGATGCTGCAGGAATGGAACTTTCCGTGGAAAGGGTAAATGAAATTTTTGAAAGCAGATATATTAATAATGTTCAGGTTTTTGCCGTTTCGGAGTGCCATTTTAAACAGGAAAACGGAATATCGGTTGATTTGACCGTGAAGAAGGACGAGGATTCTTATCGGATTCTGGCGTCGGGAAACGGAAGACTTGATGCAACAAGTAATGCTTTTAAAAGATTCTTCGGGACAGATTATGAACTTGCTTTTTATGAGGAACATGCGCTTTCAAACGGTTCAGAGGCATCAGCAGCGGCATATGTCGGCATAAAGTATGAGGACAGGGTATATTGGGGAGTCGGTATTGACTCGGATATTATTAAGTCTTCTGTCAGTGCACTTGTGGTTGCAGTAAACAAACTGCTTATAAGTGAACAAAAAAGTGAAATAATGAAAGATATGATGATTCGTATAATGAATTTCATACAAAACAACTATGCAAATGTTACGCTTGATGCATTAGCCGAGGAGTTTCATTTTACGAAACCGTATATGTCAAAATATATAAGTGTTAATGCCGGAAAAACTTTTAGTGAAATTGTCAGGGATATTCGAATGAAAAAGGCATGTGAACTGCTTAAAAGCAGTCGTATGAGTGTAGAGGCGGTGGCTTCAAAAGTAGGTTATCCGTCAGCAGAGCACTTTAACAGGCTTTTCAGGAAAAAATACGGAGTAACACCTATGCAGTATCGAAAAAAACACTAAAATTTTTTTGACATCATGGCTTTAATGCCTTAGAATGTAATTTATGCAGAATAGGATGACAGTGCCGGGATTTATTGAAGGCAATTATATTTGGGGAAAGGAAAATAACCATCCGCTGTGTGCGGGCGATTATAAGGGCAGGATATGAGAAAAACGAAAATTATATGTACACTCGGACCGGCAACGGACAGAGAGGGAATAATGAAACAGCTTATGCTTTCCGGAATGAACGTTGCAAGACTTAATTTTTCACATGGAAGTCACGCGGAACATGAAGGAAGAATGAATCAGGTCAGAAAACTCAGAGATGAACTCGGATTGCCGGTGGCTCTTCTTCTTGATACAAAAGGACCGGAAATAAGACTCAGGGATTTTAAAAATGGCAGAGAGGAACTTGTTCCGGGGCAGAAATTTACCCTTACAACCGAGCAGGTTGAAGGAGATTCAAAAAAGGTAACTATTTCTTATGAGGAGCTTTATAATGATGTAAGACCGGGCTGTCATATTTTGATTGATGACGGACTTATTGACATGACCGTAGAAGAAATAAAAAATTACCAGAAAGATGATGAAATTATACATGAAATTATCTGCAAGGTAATTAACGGTGGTGTGGTTTCAAACAAAAAGGGAGTTAATGTTCCGGGGGTTGAACTTTCAATGCCATATCTTAGTGAGAAGGATATGGATGATATTAAATTCGGAGTTGAACAGGATGTGGACTTTATTGCGGCATCTTTTGTCCGTTCGGCAGAAGATGTAAAACAGCTCAGATATTTTTTGGAATTTAACGGAAACAGAGATATAAAAATAATTGCAAAGATTGAAAATGCACAGGGCGTTTCAAATATTGATGAGATTATAGAAGCATCAGACGGAATAATGGTTGCAAGAGGCGACATGGGCGTTGAAATTCCGGGCGAAGAAGTTCCTGTAATCCAGAAAATGATAATTAAAAAAGTATATAAGGCAGGTAAGCAGGTAATAACCGCAACACAGATGCTTGATTCAATGATGAAGCATCCAAGACCAACAAGAGCAGAGACTACTGACGTTGCAAATGCAATTTATGACGGAACAAGTGCAATTATGCTCTCCGGAGAGACGGCGGCGGGAGATTATCCGGTTGAAGCCGTAAAGACAATGGTAAGAATAGCCGAAAGAACCGAAGCGGATATTGATTACCACAAGAGATTCATGCAGATTGACAGACAGGCAAATCCGAACATTACTGATGCCATTTCACATGCAACATGTACGACGGCAATGGATTTAGGTGCAAAGGCAATTGTTACGGTTACAAAATCAGGAAGTACCGCAAGGATGATTTCCAAATACCGCTCATCGATTGATGTAATTTGCGGAACTACGGAAGAAAAAATATGCAGACAGCTTAGCATGTCATGGGGCGTATATCCTTATATGCTTGAGGAAAAAACAGATGTATTTGACCTTTTCAAACATGCCATTGATAAGGCGAAAACATTGGGATACCTTGAGAAGGATGACATAGCGGTTATTACAGCAGGTGTTCCTCTCGGACACTCAGGAACGACAAATATGATAAAAATACAGGTAGTCGAATAAAAACAGACTATATAAAATCGGCTTTCTCAGTTTGCCCTGAAAGTTTTTACTATACTTCTTACACAGCTATAAAGATACGGCTTGTAGGTTTCGAGATCCACAGGGTCTTTATCCAAAATGATAGTGTGGCATGTACTCCCTATAAGTTCAACAATGGTATAAAGCATTAAATCCGGACGAACCCACTCTGAGCCGTCGTTTATAAGTTTAAAAAACACGGATTCAATGTTGATTTCAGAATCTTCTCTGGTAAGAGCTCTCCGATAAAGACCGTAATTGAGATTTTTGTTAATGAATTTCGGAAGCTTTTCATCAAGGGCAAGCTGTTCCAGGAGGTCGTCGGCAATAACAATAAACTTATCCTCCACGCTCAAAGCATTTTTGTGATTGTCAAGGTCGTTAAGGGCGTGGGTAAGAAGCTCGCCGGCTTTTTGTGCGATAAGTTTTTCGATAAGTTCATCTTTATCACGAAAATAAGAATAAAAGGTTCCTTTACCGACGCCGGCATGATGGGCTATATCAGAAATGGTAGTGGAACTGATGCCTTTGTTCATAAATAGAGAAAATGCGTGCTCAAGGAGTGCGCTTTTTTTTTGTCTTTTGTTTTCTTCAGCTTTTCCCATATAAACCTCACTTTTGTATTTTTTGTATATGCTGTTTTCCGTTTAGCAGTGCGGCGTGTTAAGACAGATTCCTTAAAAAGAAACAAAATCCTATTTCAGCAGTAACGCATACGGAAACTGATAAAACTGTCATCTTTTAAACCTGTTTGCAGATTTATATCTAGAGAATATCATATCAAATCGAAAAAATCTATAAAAAAATGACCAGCGGTCAAAAAAATATATTGACCGTTGGTCGAAAATCTGATATATTGCCCATTGTAAAAAATGACCACCGGTCAAAAATGAGGTAATTAAGAAATGAAAAAGTTTTCAAAAGCAATTGTTAAAAGCAGGTTTTTTATCCTGATACTGAGTGTGCTGCTGCTTATACCGGCAGCAATTGGATTTGTCAGTACCAGAATAAATTATGATATTTTGTATTATCTGCCGAAAGACATTGAAACAATGGAAGGACAGGACATTCTCCTTGATGAATTCGGAAAGGGAGCATACGGAATGTTTATCTGCAATGGAATGGACACACTTGATGTTCAGAAAATGGCATCCAAGGTTGAAGAAATTGACCATGTTGCAGATGTAATATGTTTTGATTCTCTTACCGATGGTCAGATTCCGTCAGATATGCTTCCGGAAAAAGTTAAAGAGATATTTTATTCCGGAGATGGTCAGGGAACGCTGATGTTTATATTTTTTGATACGACAACGTCGGCAGACGAAACAATGGATGCGGTTGAGGAAATAAGAGACGTGGCAGGAAAACAGTGTTTCATCTCAAGTATGGCGGCAACGGCAACGGATACAAAGAATCTCGTTGAAAGCGAAATGTTTATATATACGGCGATTGCCGCGATTCTTACACTTGTGGTGCTTCTTCTTACAACTGATTCCTTTCTCATTCCGGTACTTTTCCTGGTGAGCATAGGGATGGCAATCATATTTAATCTTGGAACAAATTTCATACAGGGTGAAATTTCTTATATTACAATGGCACTCGTAGCGATTCTTCAGCTAGGTGTAACGATGGACTATTCAATTTTCCTTTATCACAGTTATCTTGAAGAATCAGAAAAAACAAACGATACCAGGGAAGCTATGGCAAATGCGATTGCAGCAACGATATCGTCGGTTGCAGGCTCTTCACTTACAACGATTGCCGGATTTCTGGCGATGTGTTTCATGACATTTACCCTTGGACTTGATATGGGCATAGTAATGGCGAAGGGAGTTCTTATCGGTGTAATCTGCTGTGTGACGGTTCTTCCGTCACTCATCCTCGTGTTTGACAAGTCGGTAAAAAAGACCAGACATAAACCGCTTGAGTTAAAGGGTGAGTTTATTTCAAAACTGATAACAAAGCATTATATTCCGGTAATTATAATTGTGGCACTTATGATTTTTCCGGCGATATACGGAAATAATCATGTGGATGTTTATTATAAACTCGATAAGAGCATACCTTCTTACATGCCCTCAAGCAAGGCACAGACAGAACTTACGGAAAACTACAATCTGAATTCGGTTTCGATGATACTGCTTGATTCGGATACATCATCAAAAGAAGTTAAAGAAATGCTTGCAGAAATCGGAGAGGTTGAAGGAGTAGGATTTGCACTCGGTCTTGATTCGATTACCGGAGCACTTTTGCCGGAAAGATTCGTGCCGGAGGAAATTAAATCATCTCTTGAATCGGAAAATCACAAACTGCTGCTTGTTTCATCGGAATATGAAGTTGCAACAGATGAAATTAATGAACAGTGCGGGAAAATTTCAGGGATAATTAAAAAATATGATGAAAACGGAATGCTTATAGGAGAAGCACCGGCAACCAAAGACCTTGTCGAAATAACGGATAAAGATTTTAATACAGTAAGTATTGTAAGCATAGGAGCAATATTCATACTTATAATGATAGTAATGAAATCAATATCACTTCCGGTGCTTTTGGTTGCGGTTATTGAACTGGCAATAAACATAAACATGGCGATTTCGTACTATATGGGATCAACCCTTCCGTTTATCGCATCCGTATGCATAGGAACCATACAGCTTGGAGCAACCGTTGATTATGCAATACTTATGACGACAAGATATAAGAGGGAAAGAATTTCCGGTAAGGATAAAAAAGAAGCCGTTAAAATCGCACTCAGTACATCGGTGCAGTCGGTCTTCACAAGTGCATTGGGATTTTTTGCGGCCACGATAGGCGTTGCACTTTATTCAGATATAGATCTTATCGGTTCAATATGTATGCTTTTGGCAAGAGGAGCAATCCTCAGCATGATAATAGTAATTGCAGCACTTCCGGCATTGCTTATGCTGTTTGACGGATTGATAATCCGTACGACAATGGGAATGAAATGCTGTAAGACTTGGGAGGTTAGAAATGAGAAATAAAAAGAAATTAATGGCAATGGGAGTTGTGATGACTCTTTCGGCAGGACTTTTTTCAGGATGTGCCGCAAACAATGAAGCAGAAGCATCGGGAAGCGTAAAGGAAACCGGTGAGGGTGAGGCAAAAGAAAGTACAATAACACACAGTAAGGAAAGCGGTAAGACTGAAACCGTTTATGTCATAAAAGATGCTGACGGAAATACAAAGGAAAAAATTGTCAGTACATGGCTTAAAAATGAAAAAGGAAGCAATATACTTACGGATGAAACCAACCTTGAAAACATAGAAGTAGTAAAAGGTGATGCGGCATATACTAAGGATGATAATGGAGAGATTATATGGCAGACAGGAGGTTCTGACGTTTATTATCAGGGAACCTCTGAGAAAGAACTTCCGGTTGATGTAAGTGTTGAATACAGAATAGACGGGAAAAAAGTCACGGCAGCGGAACTTGAGGGAGCAAGCGGTCATCTTGAAATGACATTTGTATATGAAAACAGAACAGGCAGAGAAATCAATGATGAGGATGGAAGTTATACGGCATATCAGCCATATGCCATGGTGTCCGGCACAATCTTTGAGGGAAGTGAAGCGGTAAACGTAAGTGTTGCAGGCGGAACATGTGTAAATGACGGAGAAAGAACAATAGTATTCGGTATGGCATTTCCTGGACTTGGAAAGAGTCTGGGACTTGACGAAATACAGGGTGAGGACGGCGAAAATCCGGGAGAACTTATTCCTGAAAAAGTAGTTATCGAAGCCGATGTGACCAATTTCAGCAAACCGATTACAATAACTGCAGCAACGGGAGATGCCCTTGCAAAACTTGATTTATCTGAAATTGATTCAAAGGAAACTTTGGAGGAAAAGCTTGGTGAGCTTACGGGCGGAATGGATGAAGCGGTGGCAGGAGCGGACACACTTTATGAAGGAATCGGAAGCCTTTATGACGGAGGAGATTCGCTTGATGAAGGAGCGGGAAGTCTTCAGGCAGGAGCAGGAGAATTAAATGACGGAGCCGGAGCACTTACCGCAGGAACCAAAAAGATTAAGGACGGAGCATATGTATTAAATGACGGTGCAAAAGTGCTTAATCAAGGAGCAATAAGTCTTCAGGAGGGAATGGAGCAGCTTGTATCGTCAAAAGGAGCGCTTGTAAGCGGTGCAACAGAACTTGTAAGCGGTGCTAAGGAACTGTCCGAAGGACTTGCAAAGCTTGAATTGTATAATAAAAGTCTGAATGACGGTGCAAAGAAACTGGCAGACGGAGTAAGTCTGCTTAACCAGACACTGAGCAGCAAAAAGCTTGAAGATGACATGGGCAGTCTTACAGACGGTTCGAATTTGTATGCTTCTTCAATAAAAGCTCTTGCCGAAAACATGACGGCGGTTGCAGACGGATATTCATGTAGTGAAGGAACGGACCTTAAAAATGCACTTGATTCAATGGAAGCATATGCTGAAGCGATAAAGGAAAGTGACCCTCAGACTGCGGCAGGAATTCTGGCAGTAGTTAAGTCCTACAGAGAACTGTATGCATATACGGAGAGCTTCAGTCAGGCGGCAGAGGGATTAAACAGTTCTTATACGGAAATTGACAACGGAATTGATTCACTTGTATCAAATGTGGGTCAGCTTGCGGATTCGGTTAAGGAAATGCAAACGGGAGCAGGCAGTCTTTATGCCGGCATATCGGAATACACTGAAGGAGTGTCAAGTGCATCTGACGGAGCCGATAAGCTTTACGGCGGAACATCATCTCTCGGAAGCAAACTTCCGGAACTTTCAGGAGGAATTGACACACTTTATAAAGGAGCCGGAGAGCTTAAAGACGGTACAGACGAACTTTACAAGGGAGCCGGAGAGCTTAAGGACGGCACAGACGAACTTTATACGGGAGTTCTCGGACTTGCACAGGGAATTAAGGAATTGTATGACGGAACCATTGACTTAAAAGCAGGAACCGGAGAACTTAAAGACGGAGTCGGAAAACTTGTTGCCGGCAGTTTTGACCTTAAAAACGGTATGATAAAAATCAACGATGAAGGAATACAGAAAATTTCCGGGGCAGTTCTTGATAATCTGGATAAATATTACAACAGACTGGAAGTGTTAAAGGAAATTACTGAGGAAAACGGTTCATACAGCGGATGCAGTGAAGAAACGGATTGCACAAGTGTGTATATATTTAAAACTGAGTAGGAATAAAGCCTGAATTCGTGTGAAAAGGTTCTGATAACCGTTGACTTCACATAAGAGAGATTTGTAAGCGGCAATACCCCACAGAGTAAGGGGAGTTCACAAAATAAAACATGTCTGATATAATGAAAACAAAAACGGCATTCTCTATGGACTGCCGAAACGGAGGGCTTGTTTATGGAACCAAGAATCGCATCAGTTGAAAGAAATACCGCTGAAACGAAAATCAAAGCAACAATCAATCTTGACGGCAGCGGAAAGGCTGACATAGATACAAAAATACCATTTTTTGACCATATGCTTAACGGATTTGCAAAACATGGAATGTTTGACCTCACGCTAAAATGCGATGGTGACACGGAAGTGGATTCACATCATACAATAGAAGACTGCGGAATCGTTATGGGACAGGCGATAGCCAAAGCGGTAGGGGATAAGAAGTCAATTAAGCGATTCGGATATTTTATACTTCCTATGGATGAGACTCTTATGCTTTCAGCTGTTGACATATCGGGAAGACCGTTTCTTTCATATGATGTAGATTTCACAGTGTCTAAAATAGGTGACATGGATACGGAAATGGTAAGAGAGTTTTTCTATGCGGTTTCATATTCATCAATGATAAACCTTCACCTTAAAATGATAAGCGGAAGCAATAATCATCATATTGCAGAGGCAGCATTTAAGGCATTCGGAAAAGCTCTTGACATGGCGACAATGAAAGAAGAGAGACTCGGTGATTCGGTTTGGTCAACAAAGGGAGTCTTATAAAAGTGAAAAAAGAGAGGATTTTCAAGGCAGCGGTACTTATTATAACGGTACTGGCACTATCTTTTATGGTTTATACATATGTGTTTGAAAAAACAGGGGAACATTCAGATGAAATCTGGTCATACGGACTGGCAAACAGTCATTACAGACCGCATATTTACATGGATGAGATTACCGGTGAATATACCGTGGACAACACATGGATTACGGGAAATGAACTTAAAGAATACATAACAGTGCAGGAAGATGAAAGGTTTGATTACAAAAGTACGGTTTATAATCTTGCACATGACTCACATCCGCCTTTATACTTTCTGATACTTCATACAATTTGTTCTTTCTTTCCGGAAAGCTACAGCAGATACTATGCATTTTCAATTAATATTGTAAGTTTTCTGATAGCGGCATACTTCCTTTACAGATTGAGTGAAAAACTTTTAAAAAACCGGATTATGACGGTCGGCGTACAGGCAGTGTATTTTTTTGGTACGGCAGGAGTGAGCACGTTTATTTTCTGCAGACAGTATGCCCTTGTGACAGCAATAACGCTGGCTTTCGTTTATTATTCATTGAAAATGCTTGAAAGCAGTGAGAAAAAGGAGTTTGTAAAGAATGTACTGATAACGGTAACACTCTCTTTTCTCGGATGTCAGACGATATATCTTTTCGTTGTATTTGCCTTTGTGTTCGCAGGATGCACCTGTATATGGCTGCTAAGAAATAAACAGGTAAAAAGAATGTCTGTATATGGCGTCGGAATGCTTGCCGGAGCGTTGAGTGTGGTACTTTCATCGGGAGTGCGGTATGCAATCGGAACGAGAACGGATAAAAGTACGGATACGGTTTCGGAGGCTTTATCAGGAACGGAAGGCAGCCTTTTTGTTCCGAAAGATTTTCTCGATAAATTAAGAACCTGTTTACAGACGATAACAAAAGATGTTATGGGATTTGAACTGCCGGATGACCTTTTATATACGGCAAAGTATCTTACTGCCACGGCAGGACTTGTATTTATTGTGGCACTTCCTTTTATTGGCTGGCTGGTGATCAAAAAAAGAAAACAGTTCACCGGAGCGGCAGTGAGGACGGCTAAACGCATAAAACAAAGCAGATTTCACTGCTCAAAACCCGAAACACTTATAATTCTTGCTATGACGGCAGAAATTCCTTTGATGGCATATGCAGTTTTAATTACGACCCAGAACAACGAAATGGGAAGCTACACGGACAGATATCTTTTTAATGTCATGCCTCTGTTTTTATTGCTGCTGGCTTTGGTTCTGCTCAAACTGTCAGGTATGATTATGAGGGTGCTGAAAAATGCCGTAAGAAGAATAAAAAAATCCGTACGGGAAAAGGAAGCAGCGGAATACGGTTTGTCGGCAGGGATACTTGCACTTGCAGTGCTTTTGGTAATCGGAATCAACAGTGTTTTGCAGGAGAATCAATATACTTTTCCGAGAGTTGAAGGTGAAGAAAGGATAGAAGAGCTGGTAAGGGATAAAGACTGTGTGCTTGCCTTGAGCCGAAATTGGCTTCTTGTATGTTATACGGACATACTTTATGAAGCAGATGATATTTTCGTGACAACATCAGATGAACTCGGGGCAGGGGAACTTGCCAAAGACAGTGTGCCGGAAGACGAGTTTTACCTTATTGTGGATGTAATTAAATTTGAGAGTCTTGAAGCACTTAAAACCGGAGAAGAGGAGCCGGCGAGGAAGGCTATTGAAGCATATTTCATGGAAGAGGCGGAAAAACTTTATGAAAACCACAGTATCCGGTTTGTTATGCAGGACGAAATATTTGGAAGAGGTGTTTATGTATACCATGTAAAAAAATATGCTGATGGAAAGCATCGGGATTTAATGAATGATTGAATACGGAGCAAGAGAGGAAATTCATGAAAAGGAAATTTACCCACACGTTTGCAGTTTGTGCGTACGGAGTCTCTCCGTATCTTGAAAACTGTGTCAGAACGCTTACGGAGCAGAAGATTAAAAGCAGAATAATCATCTGTACGTCAACACCTGGTGAAAACATAACCCGTGTGGCGGAAAAATACAATGTGTCTGTTTATGTCAGAAAAGGCAAAAGTGATATAAGGGATGACTGGAACTTCGCATACGACTGTGCCGAAACGGATTTTGTCACAATTGCACATCAGGATGACGAATACTGTCCGGAATATACAAAGGCGCTCTTTTCAAAACTTCAAAAAATTAAAGAACCGGAAAAAGTAAGCATGTTTTTCACCGATTATCGTCCGATTGATGCAGACGGAAGACCGGTAAAAGATAAAAACAGCAGGATAAGAAGATTAATCCGAACACCTCTGAAATCGGAAAGACTTGCCGGAGAGAAAGGTGTAAAGAAAATGGTTTTAAGTCTCGGGAACACTATCTGCTGTCCGGCAGTAACATATAATAAGTTGTTTCTCGGCAAAAGTATTTTCAGGTCAGAATTTAAATTCAACATTGATTGGGATACGTTTCTGATGCTTGCCGGAAAAGATGGTGTTTTTGCATATACGGATTTGCCGCTGATGCATTACAGAATACATAAGGATGCAACAAGCCGGGAATTTATAGATAACAGGGGCAGGTATCGGGAAGATTTGAAAATGTTTGAGAAATTCTGGCCGAAACCGGTTGCAGGACTGATAATGAAGTTCTATGTGAAAGCATATGATGTATATAAAGACTAAAAAGGTACGAAATGCTGAAAAAGTTTACAATTTGTTTACAATTTGTTCAAAATTGGTGACGTAATACACGTCACCAATTTTTATCTTTACAAAAAAAGTCAACATAATGTATTATATCGAATAAATAATAGGGACAGGGAGAAAGCAAATTAGTGTTTGGAAATTAATGTTTCCACTAGATATGGTGAAAACTGTTAATTGTGACCAAAAAACGTTCAAAATTTGAGTTTTTTTAGGTAAAAATATTGTAAAATGCTTCGGTTTGTGATATCCTATGTGCAATTAAGGAGAAGAAACGATACCCTTGTAATTAAAAGAGGGTAAGAGTTGGGAGGAGTTTATGGCAGAGGTCAGAAGAAAACGACTTGGAGACATGCTTGTTGCAGAGTCGGTAATTTCAGAGGAACAGCTTTTAAACGCACTTGAAGCCAAGAAAGGTACGGGGAAACGACTTGGTGAAATGGTTGTTGAACTCGGATTCACAACGGAAGACAAAATCTGCAGGGCGCTTGAAAGACAGCTCGGCGTTGAATACATAAGTCTTGCCAATGCCAATGTTCCGGGAGACGTACTTGAAAAACTTAACGGTGCGTTTTTAAGAAAACACATGGTAATTCCTTTCGGCTATGATCCGTCTTCGCTTGACGTTCTGATGCTTGCAATGTCCGACCCGATGGACATGGAAGCCATGGACGACGTATCAATGATGACGGGACTTCAGGTTGAACCTTATATTGCAACCAGCCACGACATCATGGTTGCAATTGATAAGAACTACGGTAATGAAGAAGCTCAGGAAGCGGCTGATGCTTTCGCAAAGGAAAGAGGCGAAAGACTTGAGGAACTTGAAGAGGAAGACACGGTAGGTGATTCTCCGATCGTTGTGCTTGTAAGAACAATGATTGAACAGGCTGCCAGACTCAGAGCATCCGATATTCACGTAGAGGCTCTTGAAACAAGAGTAAGAATCCGTTACAGAATTGACGGTTCCCTCTACGAACAGATAAGCTACGACATAAGTCTTGCACCTGCAATTGCAGCCAGACTTAAAATTATATCCGGCATGGACATTGCCGAAAAGAGAAAACCTCAGGACGGTCGAATCACACAGGTTGTTGACCGAGTTGAATACGATATCCGAGCATCAATGCTGCCTACCGTTTACGGTGAGAAGTGCGTTATGCGACTTGCGATGAAGCAGGCACTCTCAAGAGATAAGAAGGATCTCGGTTTTGATGAATCCGAGATGAAGGTTTTTGAACATATCTTAAAGAATCCTAACGGTATAATCCTCGTTACGGGACCTACAGGATCAGGTAAATCAACAACTCTTTATACCGCACTCAGCGAACTGAATACGGAAGACGTTAACATAATCACCGTAGAAGACCCTGTCGAAGCAAACATCGACGGAATCAATCAGGTACACGTTAACGTAAAAGCGGGACTTACATTTGCATCCGCACTCCGTTCCATCCTGCGACAGGATCCGGACATCATAATGATCGGAGAAATCCGAGACGGCGAGACTGCATCAATTGCAGTACAGGCCGCCATCACAGGACACCTTGTTGTATCAACACTCCATACAAACTCGTCAGCGGCAACAATTTCCCGACTTGAAGACATGGGAATTGAAAGTTATCTTGTTGCAGACTCTGTAAAAGGTGTAATTGCACAGCGACTCGTAAAGAGACTCTGCCCAAGCTGTAAGAGAGCAGTGGCAGCAACTGAAGAAGAAAAAGAAATCATGAAGGTGCCTCTTGACGAGGAGTGCATCATCTACGAACCGGTCGGATGTCCACAGTGCAACAACATCGGCTACAAAGGACGAATCGGTGTATATGAAATCATGGAAGTTAACCGTGAAATGGCCGGCATAATAAGCCGTAACGAAAGCACGGAAGCACTTAAGGAAGCTGCACTCAGAAACGGAATGAACACTCTCAGAATGGCAGCTACAAAACATGTTTTAAACGGAATCACATCTTATGCGGAGATGGTAAGAATTTCCTTCGACGAATAAGAAAAAAATACGAATTGAGGTTTACAAAATGGCTAATCAGAAACTTGATGAGATTCTGCTTCTTGCTGTTGAGAGGCATGCATCCGATATTCACATGACCGCTGGTCGTCCCGTAATCTACAGAATCGACGGCGCACTTCGTGAGATGGATGACCACACAATGAGCCCGGAGGAAATTGCAGACATCGTTGTTCCGCTTTACGCAGATAACTCAAGACTTGTTGAGATTATGGAAGAAACCGGTGAAATCGACTTTGCTTATTCTCTTCAGGGAAAAGGACGTTTCCGTGTAAACGTTTTCAGACAGAGAGGAACACTTGCAATGGTAATGAGACTTCTTCCATTCAAGATTCCTGCTCCGAGAGAACTCGGACTTCCTGCATCAGTTCAGGATCTTATCACGAGAAAGAGAGGACTTGTACTCGTTACCGGTGCAACCGGTTCCGGAAAATCAACAACTCTTGCTTCTTTGATCAATGTCATTAACAATACATATTCAAGACACATAATCACTCTTGAGGACCCTATCGAGTACCTTCACAGACATGAGAAGTCAATCGTTAACCAGAGAGAGATTGGTGATGATACAAAAGATTATGCCGGAGCTTTAAGAGCTGCACTCCGAGAAGACCCGGACGTTATTCTTGTAGGAGAAATGCGAGACAACGAAACAATTCAGACCGCGATCACAGCGGCTGAAACCGGTCACCTTGTATTCTCAACACTCCATACAAACGGAGCTGCGGATACAATCAACCGAGTAATTGACGTTTTTCCACCTCATCAGCAGCAGCAGATAAGAGTTCAGCTTGCCAGCGTTATCGAGTGTGTAATCTCACAGCAGCTTCTCCCAATTCAGAATTCGGCAGGACGAGTTGCCGCATTCGAAGTAATGCTCGGTTCGCCGGCAGTACGAAGCCTTATCCGTGAAGGTAAAGCCTTCCAGATTCCTTCTACAATGCAGACAAGCAAGAAACAGGGCATGATTACGATGGATGATTCCCTTTACAATCTCTACATCGGCGGATTGATTTCAGCAGACAACTGTATCAATTACGCACAGGATGTACCGGGAATGGAGAAGAGACTCAGCTACAGACAGATGTAAAAGATTACAGGAGGTTGTCAGTTGGCTACATTTACTTATACTGCCATTGATAAGTTTGGCAAACAGAAAAGAGGAAACATAGATGCCACTTCCACTGACCGTGCAATGACTGCTCTTAAAGCCGAAGGTCTTGTGCCGGTAAAAGTTCAGGAAGCGAGCATCTTCACAAAAGACGTACAGATTGGTGCGAAAAAAGCGACACCGCATGACCTTGCTCTTTTCTGCGGACAGTTTGAAAGTATTCTTAATGCCGGTGTTCCGGTAATAGATGCTCTTGGAATGCTTGCAGAACAGACTGAAAACAAGGACTTTGCGAAGTCAATAATAGAAGTTAAGAACAGCGTTGAGGGCGGTGAATCCCTCGGTGGTGCGATGGCGGCAAGAAGAGACGTTTATCCGTCAATGCTTGTCAGCATGGTTCAGGCAGGTGAGGCTTCGGGAAGTCTTGAAGTTTCATTAAACCGAATGGCTACCCAGTTTGATAAAGATGAAAGACTTAAGGCTACAATCAAAAAAGCGATGACTTATCCTTGTGTGGTACTTGTTGTAATGTTTGTTGTTATCCTTGTACTTCTTTATTACGTTATCCCAACATTCATGAACATGTTTGCTGACATGGATATCGAGATGCCGGCACTTACAATGTTTGTAATGAAAGCCAGTGACTTTGTTCAGAACTATTGGTACATTATTGCAGCGGTAGTAGTGGTTGCGGTGATTGCCTGGAAGACGTTCTCGTCGACAATGACCGGTAAAACCCTCATTGGTAAGTTTACCCTCTGGTGTCCGCTTACAAAGAACTTCGTAATGAAAACCTCAGCGGCAAGACTTGCAAGAACGTTAAGTACACTTACCGCAGCAGGTATCTCAATGATAGATGCGCTTGACATTACTGCAAAAACGATGTCGAACGTCATAATAAGAATGGCAGTTGTTGATGCCAAGGAAGATGTTAAAAAAGGTATGCCTCTTTCAGAGCCTTTAAGACGTTCCGGAATCTTCCCTCCAATGCTTATCCACATGACAAAGATTGGTGAAAATACCGGTGATATGGAGTCCATGCTTAACAAGATGGCTGACTACTATGATGAAGAAGTAGAAAATGCAACCCAGCAGCTCCTTGCAATGCTTGAGCCAATGATTACGGTTGTAATGGCAGGTCTTGTTGCAGTAATCGTAGGTGCGGTACTGATGCCTATGGTTGCTCTTTATGACGGACTCGATTCCATTTAAAAAAAGTACGGCGTACTTTAAAACAGAATTAAATTTCCTCTTTATAGGGAAGGGGAGTTTAAGATAAAATAACATAAAAAAGGAGAATATTGTTATGAAAACAAAAAAGAATGCAGGTTTCTCACTCGTTGAGTTAATCGTAGTTATTGCCATCATGGCAGTTTTAGTAGGTGTTTTAGCACCAGCTTACTTAAAGTATGTTGAGAAGTCAAGAAAGTCTTCTGATATTTCAGCTTTCTCTGATATCATCAACGCTTCTACAAACGTAGCTTCTGATACACAGTATGAGCAGTACCTTCAGAAGGGTTCAAAGTTCATCGTTGACTGCTCAACAGCAGGTAAAGTTAAGTTAGACTTCAACGCAGTATCTGCAGATGGAGGCAATGCAGGAAATTCAGCAGTAGCAGCTGAGTGGGCTTCTGTTTCAAAGGGTGACGGATATAGTCTTAAGTCAAAAGAATTCAAGGCTGAAACAGGAACAGCAACAGGTGAAGTTCAGGCTGACAACTCTGTTAAGTGGACATCATCAGGAAACCTTTTCAAGGTTATGAGAGATTATTCTCCAGATTTCGCTTCTAAGTTCGAAGGCGATAATGCTTCAGGAGAATAAATAATAGTATTTTGTGAAATTTAAGTATCCGATACTGCCCATAAGGGCGGTATCGGATATAAATTAAATCCTATATCCCTATTATAAGAACAGATTTGAAAATTTTTTCATGAGATAATTTTTGAGGAAGCACCCTCTTAAGGGTGCTTTCTCAAAGATTATTGCAAAAAAACGCAGTGTCTTTGGGAGATATAATAGTGGGAGTATTAAACAGTAAAAGCAGGGGAAAACGTAATGGGGGTTTTTCTCTTGTTGAGCTTATTGTTGTAATCGCAATCATGGCGGTTTTGGTCGGAGTTCTTGCGCCTGCTTATATAAAGTATGTGGAGAAATCGAGAAAGTCTTCAGACATTGTTGCGATTGAACAGGTTTTTTCGGCAGCAGAAGCTGTAGCAACTGATCTTGAGTACAAGGTGCCGGAGGGGACGAGATTTACGCTTATTGCAACGAACGGTCTTGTAAGTTTCAGAATCACGAAGTGGGGAGATGAAACCGACAAGTCGGCGGCTAAGGATGCAAACTGGCAGTTTGCGGAAGATGAGTGGAATGATACATCAAACAAAGGTGATCCGTATCAGTTTGCTTCAAGAAGCTGGAGAAGCGAATCCGGAACAATTTATGGAGAAGTTCAGAAATCCGGTGATGTGTTCTGGTATTATGATAAAACAAACGCCAAGGTTTTTAAGGATATGGTAGATTATTCCAATGAATTTGGCGAAAGATTTAAGTAAGAGGAAATTTAATGGAAACGGTTTGGTCAGCAGTAACCTACATATTTATTTTTCTTTACGGAATTTTTGTGGGAAGCTTTTTAAATGTGGTGATTTTAAGACTTCCGAGACGGGAGAGTCTGAGCAGAAACCGTTCACATTGTATGAGCTGCGGATACCAGCTCAGCTGGTATGATTTGGTTCCGCTGTTCAGCTGGATTTTTTTAAGAGGTAAATGCAGGAAATGCGGGAAAAAGATATCAGCCCAGTATCCTCTTGTAGAGGCAGCAAATGGTATTATCTGGGTACTGTTGTTCTTTATTCCATACGGAATGAATGCTTATCAGCTGTTTGAAAATTTCAGGTTCGAGACACTTTTGTATTGTCTGATGGCATCAGCACTTCTTGCACTCAGTGTAATTGATTTCAGAACTTATGAGATTCCGTTCGGATTCAATGTTTTCATTGCTTCTCTCGGTCTTGTAAATCTTTTATACAGAATTCTTTTTATGGGTATAGAAGATTCGGATTGGGAAAATTATCTCATCGGATTTTTCTGTGTAAGCGGATTTCTTTTGATACTCTTTCTTCTGTCAGGAGGAAGGGCAATCGGCGGTGGTGACGTGAAGCTTATGGCGGCGGTAGGTCTTTTGATTGGATGGAAGCTGATAATTGTGGCTTTCATTTTCGGATGTATACTGGGTTCGGTAATTCACGTTATAAGAATGAAGGTTTCAGGTGCAGAACATGTTCTCGCAATGGGACCATATCTTTCGGCAGGAATTATGCTTGCCGTTATGTTCGGCAACAGTGCGATTAACTGGTATCTTTCTTTATTCGGAAGATAATGCCGAAATTGATGTTTCAGATTTTAATTCGTTTAAGGCGAATTTAAAATAAAGGTTGATTAACAATTTAGGAAGTAGGAATTTTGTTCCGGACGGGAGGATTATATGGCATTAAAAGTGCTGTCATTTGAAATCGGTCAGACAACAACAAGAGTTGTTGAGATGGATTACAAGGTGAAGAACCCAAAAATTTATAATGTGTTTTCTATTGAGACACCTGCTGATGTAGTACAGGACGGTGTAATAAACAGAAATGAGGAATTTATTGTAGCGGTAAAGAGTGAGCTCAGAAGACGTATGATTAAGACGAGAGCTGCCGTGTTTACAGTTGCATCCAGCCGTATAGCAAACAGAGAGGCGCGTATTCCTTTATGTAAAGAGAAAAATATCATGCCAATCATCCTCGCAAATGCTTCTGATTATTTTCCGGTTGATATGAATCAGTATCATCTGGTATATAACATTCTCGGAACGGTTGAAAATGATGATGGAAAGCAGTACAGACTTTCACTTCTTGCAGTACCTAATGATGTAACAACATCATATATTGATTTTGCAAGAACACTTGAATTTGATATTAAGGCAATTGATTACGTAGGAAACTCTGTATATCAGGTGGTTAAGGAGAGCTTTCCTGAAGGTGTAAAGGCATTCCTTAAGATTGAGGAACAGACTTCCCTCGTTACAATCGTAAACAACGGAGAAATTGTTCTTCAGAGACAGGTTGCTCACGGTCTTAATCAGGCGATTGAAAATCTTACTGAAACAGATATGTTCCAGGATGAGGAACTTACATATGCTGGTTCAACAAGAAAGTTCATCGAAAACAAGATTATCAGACCGCATCTTAATCTTGATGCCGGTGTTTCATCAGAAGATGCAGATGAAGAAAACCTTATGATTAAGGTAATGATTACTGAAAACCTTAGATATATGGTCGGTAACATCAGCCGTATCCTTGAATACTTCTCTTCAAGAAATGAGGATCTTCAGCTTAACGAAGTATATCTTGTAGGTCTCGGTGCAGATTTCCAGGGTCTTCCTGAACTTCTCAGCAACGAACTCGGTTATGACGTAAAGGCATTCACAGGTCTTGATAATACGACTGTTTTAAATGCAGATCCTAATGCAAGCGTTACAAACTTAAGAGAAGTTGTTGCATGTATCGGTGCCGCAACTGCACCTTTACAGCTTCTTTCACCTGAACTTTTAAAAGGAGAAAAAGAGGTAAGTCTTCTTGTTCCGTTCATTGTTCTCGTCGGTGGAATCGGCGTGGCAATCGCTCTTTTAATTGTCGGTTCAATAATGATGGCGGCAGAAAAGAGTGAGACAAAGGATTTGGAAGAAAAACTTCATTCTTACGATTACATAGCCGGAGTAATTGAGAATTACAACAATACGGAAATTACATATAACGAAGTAAAGAATCTTGATAATTCAACCCTTAACTGGAACAGGGAACTCACTTCATTCATTAAGGAACTTGAAACAAAGATGCCAAAAACATTTGAAACAGCAAGTTTCTCCGTTTCATCATCAGGTGTTAACATGGGCGTAACCGTAAGTACAAAAGACGAAGCAGCAAAGGTTGTTGAACAGCTTCGTACTTTCGAAAGTGTAAGTGTAATAAATGTTGGTTCATTTGCGGAAACATCAGAAAAAGATGAAAACGGTAATGTTATTGAGGGAGCGGAAAAGACTATAACTTTCGCTGTGACCCTTACATACAAGCCATATGTTGAAGAAACAGCGGTTGAAGAAGCAGAATAAGGAAAGGATTAAAGAGTGACATATTATGAAAATTGCAAAAAAAGATATAGCTGTATTGATGGTAATTGTCGGTCTTATTGCAGCATTCTGCTCCTATAAGTTTTATTTTTCCGGAAAGCTTGAAGAAATTGACGCTGAGAACAGTAAGCAGGCATCAATTCAGACTGAAATCGACAAGGTTTCAAAGGTTGCCGCAACAGATACGGACATGAACAACCAGGTTGCAAAGTGGGCAAAAGAGGTTGATGAAATGGTTGGAAGATATGATGTTGCTTATCAGTATGAAGACGGTATACTCTTCATGAAGTCAATCGAAACTCAGGATGCTTTTACAGCAGCAATTGATACATATACAGTTGGAGAAACAGTACTTGCAAATACTGTAGTCGGTCAGGGCGAGTTTGGCGGTAAGTCATTCCTTCAGGGAACAACAACTTACAGTTTCAATTATAAAGTTGACAGCTATGATTCACTTAAGAAACTGATTGATTATATAGTTTCAGACAAGAACGGTGTTAAGACTCTTGACAGTATGACATTTGCAGTAAGCGGTGAGGGATTTACAGGAAGTGCTACAATGACTGTTTACTCTCTTGCAGACGGTTCAGCAGCTTATACTGCACCAACAATTTCAGGTGTGGAAACAGGTGTTGACAGAATCTTCCCAGAACCGGAAGAATAACACAGTAAGATTATAACGGTGGGGCAGTTCCCGGGTTCCTTAAAGGGATCCGGGATTGTGCCATATTATGGCGAAAAAATAAATGTCTTAGGAAAGATATGTTTTCAGGGCAATGGAGGGTTCGTAGTCGTACTTTCTGTTATTGAGAGAGGGAGGTTAATTCCTTGTGATTGAGAAATTTAAAAAATTCAGAAAAAAATTAAAGGAAAACAGTAATAAGGGTTTTACACTGGTTGAGCTTCTGATTTCAATAGCCATCCTCAGCCTTGTTGTTTTTCCGGTATTTGAGGTTTTTGTTACGGCAACGAAAACCAATTCAAAGTCCAGAACGGAGCTGCAGGCGACACTGACGGCAAATTCGGTTCTTGAGAGTTCAAAGGCTTTTTCCATCAGGGTTTTTCATGAACAGTGTGCAGCAAATTATAATGCCGTTTCCAAGAGTAAATTCACGTTGGTTGCCGGTGAGCAGTCAGGAGGAAATGTCAAATCTCTTCTTGAAGCAGGGGGAACAGCGGGAATTCTTAAACTTGGGGATGATGGAAAATATAAGTTGGTGGAGAATTCCGGAGAATCATTTACGGCAGACAGTTTATCCGTAAAATCAGTATATATGTACGGAGTTAACGGAATCAAGCAGTCTCATAACTACTATGACGCAGTAGTAGTATTTACTGAATGTGAATATCAGGATATGGAAATGACCGGAGCAAACGGAAATTCGGTTAATTATAAAGAGTCTGATTCCAATGGTAATTATTCAGACTATAATAAGAAATTTGACATTACGGTGTATGTGTATAAGCATCAGGATACACCGGTTTATGTAGGAGCGACTGATTTAAATGAAAATTCGCTTTTGAAGATTACGGGCAATAAGCTCGACAATGCACAGTAATAATGGAGGAATGTGATGAATCGAAGAGGATTGAAAATGAGAAAAGCCTTTCATAGTGATAACCGCGGTATCGCATTAGCTTCCGTTATGATTGTAATGACGGTGTGTCTTCTTATCGCTACTATTGTACTTGAAATTACTTATACCTCGTTGATGTCAAGAAGAGTGAATAAGTATGCAAATAACAACTTTTATACTTCAGAGTCGGCACTTGGTGATATTGAAACGGTTCTGCAGAATGTTGCCACATTTACCATGCAGCAGATGAAGAGCGGTGGTTCAACCGAATTCATAGATACCGCAACAGATACAATCGTAAAATCAGCAGGTGCGACCAGCCTTTCTGATACTGATGCCATAAGCCGTTATCTGTTTGCCCAGCTTGATGATGATACAAAGAAGATGCTTGGTAAGCTTGATGAAGCAGGAAATTATGTGTACGATGATACAAAGTTCAAGGTAACAACGGTTCAGAAGAAAGTTGGTACTTCATCAACCATGAAATCCAGACTGGTATTTGGAGTTGAACTTAAATATCTTGATCCTGATACAAATTATGAAACTAATATTCATACAGACCTTGTTATGAATGATGTTGTTCACAGAACACCGGCAGCAGCTTACTCCCTCGGAAGTTATGCAATGTTTACCGGTGGAGGTGCTACATTCTCAGGTAATGGGGATACAACAAACGGTTCGTATTCATGCTTCCTTCAGGAAGGAAATTCATATGTAGGTATGATGAATGACGAGGCACCTACTTCAATGCAGATAAAGGGATGTTCGGTTGTCTTTGACGGAAACAGGGTAATCATAAATGGTGATGTGTATGTTGAAGATGGTGCACTGATTTTTTCGGGTGAAAAAATCACATCGGCAACAGCAGAACAGTATACCGAGATAGATATAAGAGGTACTCTTTATATTAATAAAGATGCCGTTGTAGTAATAAGTGACGGTGTTGACCTTATGGTAAGGGATATCGTTCTTGTGGACGGTTCAACGAAGAAATCAGTTTTTTATGATGGTGTTTCTTATCTGAACGTGGGAGCTAATGTAGGTTATGCTTGTCTTTATCCATATCAGGTGACAAACTCAGATGACCTTAAGGGATTGTCTGAAGCAAGATATGTAAGTGATTGGAATCCGGGCAGCCGTGCAACTTCCGGATGTATAATGGGATACAGCAAGGACAGCGGAACAAGTACGGTTCTTGAATACAGATCCGACGGAAAGTGGTATTATGCAGGTACAAATAATTCATTCGGCGGACTTATTAATTACAGTTCCTATTTTATGCCATCTGCACTTACAACGGTTTACGGATATGATGGAACAAAGAATAATGTTGACTCAGAGATGAGTAACTTCATTAATATGGAGGTTCTTTATTGGCAGTATAAGAATGGTAACGGTGGTCCGCTTGATTATTCAAAGGCGAGATACATTAAGAGTATTGCTGGTACAGGAACAGTTTCAAGAGGTTCGATAACATATACTAACCCGGCAGGATATACATTTAAAGATGTGTCCGTAATTGACGGAATAACAACTTCAAAAATAAAGAGCTCATATGGCTCTCTTTTAAAACCGGATAACTACTATCAGAACCTTGTTGCGGGCAAAACAGTACTTGGAAAATCTCTTACCGGTGCGGTTATATTTGTTGGTTCCAATGGTGGTTTTGTAGTAAATGATTCAGTAGGAAACAATGCTTTATCACTTACAACAGCGTGGGCACCATACACACTTGGTCTTAACACCGGAAGCTTTGTAGGTCTTAATCTTTCAGCTTCAAAGATTAGCTTTACGGCAATGGGAAAAGGTGTTGTAACTTCATATTCCATGGTTAACGGAAGCACTGAAGGTGATGACCTTCAGGAAGTGGTTGACAGTCTTAAATATCTTAACTTTCTTGGAGATGATATTTTAGGTAAAGATGGAAACGGAACACAGTATTATAATATTACAGGCGGAGAAACCGGAAGCTGGAATGAATTCTATGCACTCGGTTCCATAGACAGTCTTTACAAGGGTGGTCTGGATGCTTTCTTTAGTGAGAGCGGAACGGATACATCAGGCGGAGATGTTACGGTTTCTTCATCAAATATGTATAACTTTATTACGGTTGAGAACTGGAATACTAAGTAATTAATTCGGGAGGAAAGGTTATGAAAAAAAGAAATGAAGGCTTTACTCTCGTTGAATTGATTGTTGTTATTGCAATAATGGCAATCATGCTTTCCATATTCGGGGTAAGTATGACGCTTGTCGGAAGGCAGCGGGTATCAAACGGTGCTCATGAGTTCAAGGAAACAATGCAGCTTGCACAGATGTATTCAAAGAGCAAGGGTGCATGTAAGATGACGGTTGAGGGTACAAGTGACGAGGGTTCAAAGGTATATATTTATACTGCCGCTAATCAGACGGACCTTGCAGATCCGACCAAGTGTAAGCTTGGAAACGGTCCTGATTTAATAAATCATAAGATTACAATGACGGTTTATTATAAAGATGCATCCGGATTAGAGCAGAAACTTGATGTGGATGAGGATGTAACTGTTGATATACTTTTTAACAGAGAAACCGGCGGTATGTCAGAGGAATCAATATTTACTGATGGCGGTACGGTTACAAAGGGTACTCTGACAAAGGTTGTCTTTACAAATGGTACAAAAACAATTACTTTAAAGGTGGCTCAGTTTACCGGAGTCGTAACTATGGAATAAGGAGGGAAATATGAAAAGGTTCACAAAGAATAATGATGGTTTCTCCCTTGTGGAGTTAATGGTTTCGGTTGCGATACTTATGGTTGTAATGGGAAGTGTTCTTACAATGCTTGCGTTGATGTCAAGTTCCTTCAGTACTTCTCAAAAGGAAGTTCAGCTTCAGGACAGTGTACAGGCAACATATACAATTGTAAGTGACATCATTAAGGAAGCCCAGACTGAGACAAATAATGGTATAAATTCAGTACAGTATGATAAGATTGATAAGAAAGCTTATATCATAGATGAGGATACACAGGACTGGACAAAGAGTAAATTCTATATTGTAGAATATGATGCATCTAAAAAGATACTTTATCTTTACAGTGAGAATCTTTATACTGATATAACGGCGGCAGCTCCATCGGCTAAAGTTGATTATAAAAATATAAATGTTAAGAGTCTTTCAGATAAGGATTCGTATCTTCTTGCCAAAAATGTAAAGTCATTTTCAATAGATGACAGCAAATACAATAATGGTTATGTAATTCTTACCCTTGAAATTGAGAATGGTTCAAGAACAGCATCAATTACACAGAATGTTTATCTCCGTAACTCAAATAATCAGATTCTTGCATCAGGCGAAGAGTCCAGTGACGGAAAGAATGAAACAGAAGGGTATAAACTTGTAGAGATTAAAAATATAACATGTTCCAAGAATCCTTATTCAGAGGGAGACATTCCTAAAAAATCAGACTTTGTAGTAACGGGCAAATATGAAAAAGAGGACGACCCTACGGATACTAAGGAAGCTCCGGTTACGGATTATGTTTGTGACAAGATAGGTCAGCCGCTTAATACTCCCGGAAATGTTGATTTTGTATTTAAGGTTCCTGAAACAGATATAGAGAAGACATTTACGGTTACGGTAAATGCGGCAAGTCTTAGTGTTCAGTATGACGGAAGTATCTATGCTCCTGAGCTGACGGAAGTAACACGTCATTCAGAAATAAATACTTATTTTGCTTCCCTTACTAAAGATTCAACTCCATGTATTGCAACAGGTCAGATAAATCTTAAGCAGGTATTTCCATACTATTATAAGTGCAAGGGTTCAGTAACAAAATATATTTGCCCATATTGCGGCAACCAGACAGAAAGTTGGGGACATAATTGCAGTGTTGCAAATGCGTATGTTGATTCGGCTCATTTAACGAATGTGAATGAAGTTTGTGGTGCAGAATTGGAGGAAGCAGGAACTCCGGGATATGTTAAGAATTGTTCAAATAGTGCTTGTTCCAACTATGGATGGGGTTCATTTGCATATGATGGTATAAAAGTCGAAAAGATTGTTGCCGGAGAAGCAAATGAGGTGTCAGATTCTGTAACGATTAAGTCAACCGGAACAGGTCAGTTCTCAATTATTAATGATTCTAAGACAACGACTTATAAAGATGTTAAAGTTGTGATATACTTCAAGAATGATAAAGCCGGTTTTACCAATGCGGGAATGTCCAACGGTGAGTTTTTGTCGGTCAATTCAGCAGCATCAAACGGAACACAGAAAGTCAGCTACAAAACAGTAGGTGACAAGAGTACACAGTTCTCTGAATATCTTGAAATAACTATTCCTGAGATGCCGGCTGCGGACGGTGAGAAGTACTGTACTTATACATTTAATTATAAATGGGCTTCTGCGGAAGATATTGATGCGAATGATATAATCATGGCAGTTTTCTCAGAGGACGGAACGGCTAAGTAGTTTCCAAAGGGTAATTCAGGTATAATACCGGCATATAATTAAAGAAAGTGTGTGTCAAATTTCGGAGGCAGTCATGAAGAAAAAAATTGGTAACAGAGAAATAATTCTTGCAATGGTAATTGTGGCAGTTGTGCTTGCAGTTATACTTTCGGTTGTAAATATTGTTTCGGGCAAGGTAAATGATAAGGGAGAGGAACTTACTTCTTCTGAAAGTATTTATAATGAACTTGCAGATAATATTACTTACATGATTCAGAGTGCGGATTTAGAGGTAAAATACGTTGGTTCAGATAAACGAATTGTTTTATGTCTTATCGGCAGTGACGGATTTTATGGTATTCAGTACAGCAACAATATGCTTTATCTTCTTGAAGGCGAGTATACAACCGCTACAACTGACGAGGCTAAGATTCAGGAAGCTACTGAGACAATAAATTCCAACAAAGGTTTCAACAAGTACGAGGACGGAATCATGTCATTTAACGTAAGCGGAAATGATTCGGACGGTCATTTCAGCGGTGGCAAGATTTCAATTACAATTGGTGTTGACTCGGACGGAAAGCTTGCAAGAAATACTTTTGAGGTAAGTCTTGATAATGCTTGATTAAAAAGAGAATGTTTAGGCGAATTGGTTAAAGACAGTGAATAATGTCTGATTCGGTTTAAATGCACGAATAAAATTTAATTTCAGATTAGAAGATAAGCCCGGTGCTTTGGTAATTTTCCGTAAGTTGGAGAGTACCAAAATGCCGGGTTTGTTTTTCATTGCCGTCAGATTTTGTCGGGAGACGGTTTAAGATTGGATGAAAAGAGGGAAAAATGATTCTGGAAGAGGTTCTAAAAAAAGTTGAACAGGGTGAGATTTCAGCATCGGAAGCAGCTGAAATTTTAAAGGGTGATTCCTATGAGGAAATGGGGTTTGCAAAACTTGATATGTCGCGTGAATCAAGGCAGGGATTTCCTGAGGTGGTTTTCTGTCAGGGGAAGGACGATGATTTCCTTTGCAGAATTTATGAGAGGATGTATGAGAAAAAGGGGTTTGTTTTTGGAACAAGGGCAAGCAGACATCAGGCAGAGATAGTAAAAAAATGCATTCCTGAGTCAGAATATGATCCTGTTTCACGAGTTTTAAAGGCAGGATTTTTTTGTGAAAAAAAGTTGGGAAGAATTGCAGTTTGTACGGCAGGAACAGCGGATATTCCGGTAGCTGAGGAAGCTGCATGTACGGCAGAATTTTTTGGTGCGGAGATAGACAGAATTTATGATGTGGGAGTGAGCGGTATTCACAGACTTCTTTCAATGACAGACAGGATAAGAAGTGCTAATTGTGTAATTGCGGCTGCAGGTATGGAAGGTGCTCTTGCAAGTGTGATAGGAGGTCTGGTAGACGTGCCGGTTATTGCAGTTCCGACTTCCGTCGGATATGGAGCGAGTTTCGGAGGGGTTTCTGCTCTTCTTACAATGATTAATTCGTGTGCCAACGGAATTTCGGTCGTCAATATAGATAACGGTTATGGGGCAGGGTATATAGCGGCACAAATTAACAGGCTGGCAATAGGAAATTCTCATGAAGTAATCAGGAAATAGTGAAGAGAATACCGGTTATTAACTGACAACCATGTCAGTGAGATTTACCTGAGAGGCTGTAACCGTTTGTTTTGGTTACAGAGTTTAATAAAGTGTTAAAAACGGAGGGCAGGCATTTATTGTCTATATTAAAAATGGAAAGAAAATTGTATTTGGAATGTAATGCCGGTATAAGCGGTGATATGTTTACGGCGGCATTGCTGGATTTGGGGGCTGATGAGAAAAGATTAAGATTTGTTTTAGATTCGGTTCCCATTAAAGGTTTTGATTTTAGAATCTCAAGAGTAAAGAAATCAGGTATTGACTGTTGTGATTTTGAAGTTTTAACAGATAATGGTGAAAATAATTATGATCATGATATGGCGTTTCTGTATGGTCACAGCCATGATGCAGAAAGCAGCCGTGTAGAAGTGAATGGTCACAGCCACAGTGCAGGAAGTAAGTCAGAAGATGTGCATACGCACAGTCACGGTATGGGAGGAAACCAAGGAGAAACGGATACACATTATCATCATCATGGCAGAGGACTTAGGGAAATTAATGAAATTATTGACGGAACAGCGGCTTCAATTCAGGAAAAACAGCTTGCAAAAAAGATTTTTTCCTTAATTGCGGATGCGGAAGCGAAAGTGCATGGAATAGAACGGGAGTCGGTTCATTTTCATGAGGTTGGTGCTTTGGATTCCATTGCGGACATTATTGCAGCGGCTGTATGTTTTTGTTCACTCGGAATTGATGAGGTTATTGTGCCTTTTCTCAGCGAAGGAATGGGAACGATTAGGTGCAGACACGGTATTCTGCCTGTTCCGGTGCCTGCGACCACCGCTATCTGTGAGGCACACGGAATAGGACTTAAGATAATGAATGCACAGGGAGAGTTTGTAACTCCGACCGGTGCGGCAATTGCTGCTGCAATAAGAACTTCGGAAGTTCTTCCAAGGAGTTTTAAGATTATGAAGTCAGGTTATGGCGCAGGGAAAAGGGAACATGAGATACCGGGAATTCTTCGTGCCTTTATAATTCAGTAAATTTTTTTAAATTGTAACGTGATTGTAACCTTGAATCCGTATACTGAGTGCATAAAGATGAAATAAGGAGCAGCATATGGAAATTTTAAAGGTATGTGAATTATCAAAAACGTACGGAAAAGGGGAAAATGAGGTTAAGGCACTCGATAATGTTTCTTTTTCCGTGGAGAAGGGTGAATTTGTTGCAATTGTGGGTGCAAGCGGTTCGGGAAAATCGACGCTTCTTCATCTTATAGGCGGTGTTGACAGACCTACCTCCGGAAAGGTTTATATAAACGATTCGGATATTTTTGCGCTTAATGATGATAAACTTGCCATTTTCAGGAGACGTCAGGTAGGAATTGTTTATCAGTTTTACAATCTTATTCCGATTTTAAATGTAGAGGAAAACATAACTCTTCCTTTGGAGCTTGACGGAAGAAAGGCTGAATCTGAAGAGCTTGATGAGATTTTAAAAATTCTCGGTCTTGCGGAGAGAAGAAAGCATCTTCCTAATGAGCTTTCAGGCGGACAGCAGCAGAGAACTTCAATAGGCAGGGCTCTGATTACAAGACCGGCAATTATTCTGGCAGATGAACCAACGGGAAATCTTGATTCCAAGGCAGGACGTGAAATTGTTGAGATGCTCAGAAGGTCAAACAAGGAATATAAGCAGACAATCATAATGATTACGCATGATCCCGAAATCGCTAAGTGTGCTGACAGAATTTTAAGAATTGCTGACGGCAGGCTTGTTTAGTTGAAGGAGGGGTTGTCGTGAAGCTTATAAGAAAACTCACTTTCAAGAATTTAAAACTTAACAGAAAAAGAAGTATAGTTACGGTAGTCGGAATAATTCTTTCGACGGCTTTACTGGTTGCTTTGTGTACAATGACAGGGAGCCTTTATAAGAGTCTTGTCGAATCACAGAAGGCTTCATCAGGAAATTATCATTATCTTTTTGAGGGATTCGATGAGGAGAGCGTAGACGAGTTAAAGAGTAATAAAAGCATTGAGACTTTGTTTACTTTAAAACAGTGCGGTTATGCAAACCTTGAGGATTCAAAAAATGAATATAAGCCGTATGGCGGAATTATAGCAACTGATGAGCAGGGATTTGAAAATCTTTCGTTTAATCTGATAGAGGGCAGACTGCCGGAAAACGGAAATGAAATCGTTATCTCAAGACATTTAAGAACCAACGGAAGAATAACGCTTTCGGTTGGTGAAAGTATTACCCTTTCAATAGGTTCAAGAAAAGTTCTTACTTTAGATGAGGTGTTTGAAGAAAATCCTTCGCTGACATATGAGGAGAGAGAGTATGTAAAGGAAGCATATGAGGATGCTGACTATGATTACCTTGCGGAGATAAAAGATGTACTTAACCAGTATGATTCGTTTAAAGCGGTAGAGCTTGATGACGGCAGGGTGATCAGGTGTGAAAAAACGGTAAATACAGGCAGTAAAACGTATACAGTGGTTGGCATAATGGAAAGACCGGGATACGGAATAGAGCCTTATTCAGCACCGGGATATACTTTTCTGACTTATGATGACGGCAGTGATTCGAAGGAAACCACCGTGTATGCAAGGTATACTGCTAAAGGATTAAAGGACAGATTTCGTATTACTGCAGGGATTTTAGGAGTTGATACTGCACTTTTTGAGAAAGCTTATAATAACAGTAACGCAGAAGAAAGTCTTGAGGCAGAGGCGCAAATCAGTACTATGCTTAATGAGAAGGATATAGGTTTTGCGGAAAACTATTATCTTGTCAGGTATGAGACTTATGATATGGGAGACGGTTCTTTGAGAACAATATGTATGATGGCAATAGTTGTTATTCTAATCATAATCATAACTTCCGTATTCTGTATAAAAAACAGTTTCAGTATTTCGGTTTCTGAGAAGATCAGACAGTACGGAATGCTTAAGAGTATTGGAGCAACGGGACGTCAGATAAGGGGAGGAGTTTTGTATGAGGGAGTGTGCCTTGGAGTCGTCGGTATTCCACTAGGTATTGCTTCCGGAATTTTTGCGGCAGCGGTTCTTGTTAAAGTAACCGGTTATGTATTGGCAGATTCTTTGAATATTTCCCTTGTGTTTGATATTTCGGCAGGGGCAATTCTTTTTGCAGTGATTCTTTCGGCAATGACGATTTATCTTTCTGCAGTCGGATGTGCACGAAAAGCAAAACGTATTTCACCTCTTGCTGCAATCAGAGGTGAAAATGAGATAAAGATCAAGGGTAAAAAACTTAAAGCACCTCATTTTATAAAAAAGTTCTGGGGTATGGGCGGCGTTGTTTCCTACAAAAATATGAAGCGTAATCGTAAAAAATACAGAACGTCGGTTGTTTCAATTGCGATTTGTACAATTACTTTCATAGTAATTACATATTTTATGAATCTTGCGTTTTCGGTCATGGATATTGCCTATGACAGTGAAGATTACGATGTAAGTCTCCATTTTTATCGTAGTGAGAACATGAATTATGAAGACGTGGCTTCCGAAATAGAGGCTCTGGAGAATGTTAAAGAGCTCAGTCATGTAAAAACCGGTTTTATCGAGGTAAGGGACGATACGGTTCGCATAAATGAGGAGTATAAGAAGCTGATAAATTCAGAGGACGTGACGGGCAGTGTTCAGATTGTAATCATATGTATGGAGGATGATGATTTTATTGAATATGAGAAGAAAATCGGTGTAAAGGACTCTGAGGCTGGTAAGGGTGCCGTGCTTGTAGACAACATGATGGTACAATACTTTGATGAAGAAAGAGAGGAGACGGTTTCCCAGGAAATTGAGCAGTTTAAGTATACTTCCGGGGATACAATGAATGCAGGTGTAATTGATTACGAAGATGATTACTGGAAGGCAGAAAATGCATCATATGAGGGGGCTCCGATATCAGAAAAGAGTATTTATTTAAGCAGGGTTACGGAAGAAACGCCGCTTGGTTACGGCGGTTCGGATTCACGATGGGTTTCATACCTATTTGTAAATGAGGAGATGTTTAGTGAACTTGTTGAGGGTGACGGCAATGAGAAGATGTTTATAACTACGGATGAGTCGGATGGTGTCTGCGAAGAAATGGAGAAGATCCTTACAGAGGCAGGATTTGAAGAGGACAGTTATTACATTTTCAATGTGGATGAAAGCACAAGGGCAACCAAGGCACTTTTTGTCATGATCGGCATTTTCAGTTACGGATTCATTACCGTTATTGCACTTATAGGAATTACAAGCATAATAAATACAATTTCGACCAGCATGGAATTAAGAAGCAGGGAATTCGCAACTCTCAGAAGTGTCGGAATGACAACAAAAGAGTTTAACCGTATGATAAGACTTGAGAGCCTGTTTGTCGGTTGTAAGGCAATGGCCTTTGCACTTCCGATTTCGATTCTCTTGTGCTATCTGATTCACATGATAACCATGAACGGCAGTGTGATGCTTAGATTCAGGCTTCCGGTAATGCCTATGATTGTAGCGGTGCTTGTTGTAATGGTGCTTCTTCTCATGATAATGAAGTTTTCACTTAACAAAATAAAGAAGCAGAATATAATTGAAACCATTAAAAACGAAAATATTTAGGTAAAGGATGTTTGTGTAATGGACATATTGTTGGTTGAGGACTGTGAGGATATTGCAGAGGGGCTGAAATTCAGTCTTGAGGCTTCGGGTTACAGTATGGCGGTTGCCGGTACAATAAGAAAGGCAGAGGAACTCTTCGAAAAAGAAGAGTTCCTTCTTGTGCTTTTAGATGTATCGATGACTGACGGCAACGGTTTTGATTTTTATAAAAGGTGGTTGGTTCCGGCACGAATACCTACCATATTTGTGACGGCAAAGGATGATGAAAACAATATTGTACATGGGCTTGATTTGGGGGCAGAAGATTATATCACAAAGCCGTTTTCAACAAGGGAACTTATCGCAAGAATCAACCGTGTGTTTCTCAGAATACGAAAAAATACTTTGCTTACATCGGGGGACGTGACTTTTAATCCGGAGAAAATGACGGTAATGAAAGGTGGTCAGCCGGTTGCACTTTCTGCACTTGAACTTAAAATTCTCAGGTACTTGTTTATTAATCATGACCGTGCAGTGAGCCGGAATGATATTATAGAGCTTATAAGGCGTGCTACAGGAAACGATGTTTATGAACATACGGTGACGGTTTATATGAAGCGGATTAAGGATAAACTCGGTTCTGATATAATTAAGACTGTCAAAGGTATAGGCTATCGTTTGGATTTGGGAGGCAGTGATGAGTAAGAAAAAGTGTATTATACTTTCTTTCATTGCAGTGTTTATATGTATGCTGGGATCATTTGTTCTTCTTACGGCAAGGTACAGGAATTTTGTAAATGAAGAAAATGAAAAAGTGGCTGCCATACTGGAAAAAGTGATTGAGAAGTATCCCTGGGTCAACGAAAAAGAGTTGATTGATGAGATTATGTCCGGCGATAACACAAGTGAATATATTCTCGACAAGTATGGAATTGCAGACGGAGAGCTTCTTCTCTACGGAAGCAACGGAGATTTCAAGTTGATGTTTTATATTGAGTTGTTGATGGTTTGTGTTACCGGGGTAATCATGTTTTCTGTTTTTATGTTGTATGACCTTGAAAAAAATAAGGAAATAAGGGAAATTGCCGGTTATGTTAAGCAGATTAATCGAGGCAATTTTGCAATGAAAATAGACAACAATACGGAAAATGAATTGTCAATTCTGAAAAATGAAGTATATAAGACGACAATAATGCTTAAAGAGGCGGCAGATGCTTCCGTAAAAGACAAGCTTTTGCTTAAGGAGGCTTTGTCTGATATTTCACATCAGCTTAAAACTCCGATAACGGCACTTTGTTTGAATCTTGACAATCTGGATTTTCTTGAGGAGCAGGTGGCTTTGGGAAATATTGATGAGGAAAAAGCTGCAGGTATGAGGGCAAAGTTTGTTCTGAATGCAAGGCGGGATGTTCGCAAAATAAGTACAATGGTACAGATTATTCTGAAGTTTTCACGTTTAGATTCGGGAACTGTTGAGTTTGAAAGAGGCAGTCATCATATTGGTGAATTAGCATCACAGGCGGCGGCGAATGTTGCGGAACTTGCAGAGCTTAGGAACATAAATATAGATGTGTCGTGCGGAGGAGATGACGGTGAGACTTTTTTGTGTGATTTTATGTGGCAGACGGAGGCTCTGACCAACATAGTAAAAAACGCAGTCGAACATGCGTCAGAAAACGTGTATATTGTTTATGAATCCGATAAAATAGCAAAGAGAATAAGAGTCAAAAATGATGGAATCGGGCTTTGTGAGAAAGATATGGAGCATTTGTTTGAGCGCTTTTATAGAGGAGAGAATGCTGTCGGGGACAGCGTGGGAATCGGGCTGGCAATGGCCAAGACCATAGTGGAAAAGGATAAAGGAATGATAAGCGTGGAGAATCATGAAGACGGGGTTTGTTTTGTAATTACATATTAGAGATGTCCGACACGATTTTTGCGGTATGGCTTGTAAAAAGGAGAATGGGTATTGTATAATAACAAAGTCGGTGGGGAAACCCCACCGACTTTGTGCAGAAGAAATGCTTCGCATTTTTCTGAGAATAACGTATACAAAAAGAGTGGGGAAACCCCACCGACTTTGTGCAGAAGAAATGCAATATGGCAGTTTGCTTTGTGCAGAAGAAAATTAAAAGGGGTAGTATGTTGGATAAGATAGAGTCAGTAAACAGTGTAATAAACAATTTTATATGGGGTGTTCCTGCGATGATCTGCATTATTGGTGTGGGTCTTTTTCTCAGTATTCGTACGGGATTTATTCAGATTAGGAAGTTCTCATATGCAATGAAGGTAACTTTCGGTCGAATGTTTAAAAAGAAAGAGGCTTCGGATGGTGCACTCACTCCGTTTCAGGCGGTATGTACTGCTCTTGCGGCAACCGTAGGAACAGGAAATGTTGCAGGTGTTGCAGGTGCAATTGCAATTGGCGGTCCGGGAGCGGTTTTCTGGATGTGGGTTTCGGCATTCCTTGGTATGTGCACAAAATTTGCCGAGGTTACTCTGGCAGTTCATTTTCGTGAAAAGAACGCACAGGGAGACTGGGTCGGTGGCCCTATGTATTATATAAAGAACGGTCTTTCAAAGAATTGGCGTTGGCTTGCTTATCTTTTTGCTGCATTTGGTGTGCTTACCGTTTTCGGAACCGGAAATGCAACACAGGTGAATACAATAACGACGGCGATTAATTCGGCACTTTATAATTTTAACATTATCTCTGAGGAAACGTCATCCACACTTAATCTTGTGATTGGTATTATAATAGCAATACTTATTGCAATGATCTTACTCGGAGGAATTAAACGTATCGGTCAGGTTACTGAAAAGCTGGTTCCTTTTATGGCTGTTTTATATATTATTCTGGCTCTTGGTGTTGTAATTGTTAATTACGAAAATATTCCAAGTGTATTTAAAAGTATTGTTCAAGGTGCATTTAATCCGGCTTCGGTTACCGGCGGTGTTGTGGGAAGCTTTTTCATCAGTATGAAAAAAGGTGTTTCACGCGGAATTTTTTCAAATGAGGCAGGTCTTGGTACCGGTTCGATTGCACATGCGTGTGCTGATACAAGAAAACCGGTTAAACAGGGATTTTTCGGAATTTTTGAAGTGTTTGTAGATACAATAATTATCTGTACGCTTACAGCATTGGTTATTCTGTGCAGCGGTGTTGCCATAAATTACGGAGAGGCAGCGGGAGCTGAACTTACAATCAGCGGTTTTACTTCAACATATGGCGGATGGGTTTCAATTCTCACGGCAGTTTCCATGTGCTGTTTTGCTTTTTCAACAATTATCGGTTGGGGACTTTACGGTACAAGATGCATTGAATTTATATTTGGCTCAAAGGTAAATAAACCGTTTATGTTTGTTTATTCACTGGTGGCAATTGTGGGTGCAACCATGAATCTTGGGCTTGTGTGGAGCATTGCAGAAACCTTTAACGGTTTGATGGTAATACCAAACCTTATTGCAGTATTTATGCTTTCAGGCGTGGTAGTTAAAATGACAAAAGATTATTTCAAGGGAATTGAGGACGATTAGAAGTGTTTGAAATTGTAAAGAATGCTTTGAGTAAAGAGGATTTTATTTCTTTATATGAAAGTGCAGGTTGGGGAAGTCCTTCTCCTGAAGCGGCAGAAACTGCGATAAAGAACAGCTATGCTGTGTTCTCGGTCAAGGATGGTGAGAAAACTGCGGCAATGGTAAGGCTTCTCGGTGATGGAGCAATGGCTTTTTTTATGAAAGATTTGATTGTATCTCCTGAGTATCAGGGAAACGGGCTTGGTTCACTGATGCTAAATCACCTTATGGATTTTATTAAATCAGAATTAAAACCCGGATGGACGGCAAAATTTCAGCTTATGAGTGCACCGGGAAAGGAAGGGTTTTACAGAAAGCAGGGACTTAATGAAAATCCTTATGAGGACGGCGGTTCCGGTTTTACCATTAACATTTGCGGGAGCGATGAATGATAAAGCTGATTTTGATTTCAGAGAGTTTCATCACGCATAGACACATTACAGCAAAACTTATGTGTCTGTGCGTTTTTTATGAAATCCCGCAGGTATTAAAAAGCATATCTTATGAAACCGTCGGTATATTATTTCCTTTTTTACAAATACTACTTTTATAGTAAAAATTGTCAAAAAGGAGATTTTATATATGAAGACAACAGGAATCAGCAGAAGAGTTGACAGACTTGGGAGGATTGTTGTTCCGAAAGAAATAAGGACAAGATTTAAGATTTCCGAGGGGGATCAGGTTGAGATTTGTGTCAATTCCGATGAGGAGATTGTCTTAAAAAAATATTCTCTTCTGGAGGGAATACGAAAGACAGCGGAAAAATGTTCGATGGTGCTTGGCAGGTACACAGGTCATGCAGTGTTAATTACTGACAGGGAGAGGATAATTGCCTCATATGGAATGAGGGAAGATGTTTTGGGAATGTGTCCGGAAGCTTCTTTTTTTGAAAGACTGAATGACAGGAAGCCGATAAGGTGCAGTGCGGGAGATGATTGTTTGGGGTTGGGAGCGGAGGAAAATGAGATTGCGCAGCAATACATTGTTCCGGTGATATGTGAGAGCGATATAGCAGGCGCAATAGTACTTCGTACCAGGTCATCGGCTGCTGTTATCAAGGCATCAGATGAAGCAGCGGCGGGCTATGCGGCAGCCCTTTTGGGAATGCGGACGGAATGAGCCTTTTTAGAGGGTTTTCGCTATATTTACTGTTGACATAAATTATTCAATCGGTTATAACTATCTGTAGGCGTGGATTTGTTCCGGAGAGGGATAATCCGCATGTGAAAAAGAAAAGTTCGGCACTAGCCGTAATATCAGGAGGAATTTATGAATAAAACAGATTTAGTTGCTGCTGTAGCTGCAAAAACAGGTTTAACAAAGGAAGATTCAAAGAAGGCAGTTGATGCTTTTGTTGATGCCGTAACAGAAGGTCTTGTAAATGGTGAGAAGGTTGCTCTTGTTGGATTTGGTACATTTGAAGTTTCTGAAAGACCTGCAAGAACAGGACTTAATCCACAGACAAAAGAGAAGATTGAAATCCCTGCTGCTAAACTTCCAAAGTTCAAGGCAGGAAAGGGTCTTAAGGAAGTTGTTAACAAATAATTACCGCGTGATAATTGATGATTAATGGGATGGGTACAAAAAGAGCTTGCTCTTGGAGTACCCATTTTTAGATATATCGGGAAACGGAGGCAGATATGAGATTAGATAAGTATCTTAAAGTGTCCAGAATCATTAAAAGACGTACCATAGCCAATGAAGCATGTGATGCCGGAAGGGTAATGGTTAACGGAAAAACGGCAAAGGCAAGCCAGGAAGTTAAGGTTGGCGACGTTATAGAGGTTGTTTTTGGTACAAAAAATGTTAAGGCAGAGGTTCTTGCTATAACGGAAACCAGTAAAAAAGAAGAAGCTAAGGAAATGTTCAGATACCTTTAGTAAGTGATAATTTTACATACAGCAAAAATTTGTCAATTTTTTTCTGCTTTTAGAATATACTTAAAAAAACAGGCAGGATATGGACAAAATGGTAAATGAGACAGAAGGAAAGTCGGATATAAGTTTGATATGCCGCAAAGAGATGACCGTGAGCGGAGTAGTTGATGTCAAGGCATTTGATGAACAGGAAGTCGTGGCGGATACCGTACAGGGGATTCTTCTGGTTAAAGGAAATGCCCTTTCGGTAGATACGCTTTCAACAGAAAAAGGCATTTTAAAGATTACGGGGAGGGTTGATGCCCTGATTTACAATAAAAAAACGGGTCAGGCACAGAAAAAACCTGTTCTTAAGAGGATTTTTTCATGATTTTTCTGAGTGTAGCGGCAGGCTTTTCAGGTGTTTCCGGATATTTGATTTTGAACGCAATAAGGCGTATAATAAAGAGAAGTGGTTTTATCTGCTTTGTTGAGGACTGCATACTGGCTTTTGCATATGCGGTTGCTTCGTATTATTTTATGTATCGTGTTGGAGGAGGAACGGTAATCGTATATAATTATGTGTTCCTTATCCTTGGAGCATTAATTGCTTACAGGTTTTGGGGGTCCATTAAATGGCAATCAAAAGAGTAGTTAAGAAAAAACGTCCCGCAAGAATGTTGGGAATCATTATTCTTCTTATATGTACAGTCGGGATAAGTTCTTTTTTCTATTATAAGAAAAAGGAGCTTCAGGATGAATATGACAGTCTTGAAGCAGAGAAAAAAAGAGTTGAAATACTTATTCAGGAAGAACAAAAAAGAAGTGAGGAAATAGAAGAGTACAGGGCATATGTTCAGACCAAGAGTTATATTGAAGAAGTTGCAAGGGATGTTCTTGGTCTGGTATATAAAAACGAGGTTGTTTTTAAGCCGAAAAATCCATAATTTGCAATATTAGGGATTATTATGAGGGAAGAATAATGTATATGGTCTGCTTTGCGACAAAATATGTGGGTTCCTTTTGATAAAATTAAATTCATATTTTATCATGGAGGCTTATATGGCAGGAATTGCAAGGTTACTAAAGCAGACTGAGGGCAGTATGAATTTTGAAAACAGTCTTTTGGGTGAACGACTGAGAAAACTGTCCGAGGTAATGGTTTACATTGCTGAGGGATACAGAAAAAGAAGCACGATTCCGGAAGATGTTCCGGGAGGACATGATGAGGTCTGGAGCGGGCTTGTCCGTGATGCAAGGGAGATTCTTGCGGGGCAGTACATGGAACTTGCCGGGATGGTGAGGGAAATTACTGCAACGGCGGCAGTAAGACCGGGAGATGCAAGGGAAAAATACATAAGAGAGCTGTTGTCACGAAAGTATTTGAAGATAAAAGAGATTTCGCTTCTTGAAACCGGTAGTTCAGGACTTGAGCTTCATGTGATAGCAAGGAGCTTGAGACAACAGCTCTTAATTGATGAAATTGCCGCATATATTTCAGCAGAAACTGATATGTGTTTTGTGCCTAAGGAGGGTACAAGAAGAACAATCGGAAATGATTACGGTTATTTTGTTTTCAGACAGAAAGAAAAGTATGCACTTATGACCGGAGCGGTCAGAGCGGCAAAGAATGCAGGGGAACCTTCAGGAGATAATTATTCCGTAATTGCTCCGGGATATGGTGAGGCGGCAATTATACTGAGTGACGGTATGGGTTCGGGACACAGGGCAAGCCGTGAGAGCAGTGAAGTGGTTGAACTTATAGAACGATTTTTGAGATGCGGATTCAGAAGTGAGGGTATTGTTTCACTCATAAGTTCCGTGCTGATGCTTGGAACGGAAGCCGGTTCATATTCGACGCTTGATATGTGTCTTGTTAATTTATTTAATGGAGAGCTGAAGGCTGTAAAGTCGGGAGCTACACTTACTTTCATAAAACATGAAGACTGGGTCGAAACGATTTCGGCATCAGGACTTCCTCTTGGCATTCTTTCGGATATAAAGCCGGAAGTTACAACAAGGAAGCTTTATCATGGTGATACGATAGTGGTTTTAAGTGATGGTGTTTTGGACGGAATACCGGTAGAAGAAAAAGAAAAGCTGCTTCAGGATATGATAAGGGAACTTCCGGACAGCGAACCAAAGGAACTGGCATCATCAGTTCTTATGTCATCATTGAGAAGGAATTTTTATGAACCTATGGATGATATGACGGTGGTGGCAGGCAGGCTCTGCAGAATATGAGGTGAGGATAAACCGTATGTCTTGTACAGAAGATAATAAATCAGAATCAGTAAAAGAAGCAGATATCGGCGGCGGTATTAAAGGTATACCAGAGGGAATTGAGCTTTTCTGTACCCGCAATAACATGTTTGAAACCGTCGGAGACGTTGTTGTGGGACTTAGCGGAGGAGCGGATTCGGTGAGTCTTTTGCTCATTCTTAAACGGTTGACGGAGGGGCAAAAACGGAAGATTTACGGAGTTCATGTTAATCATGGGATTCGGGGGGATGAAGCTTTCAGAGATGAAGAATTTTGCCGCCGGTTGTGTGACAGGGAGAAAGTACCGTTCTATGTGTTTCATGAGAACATTCCGGAAATCGTAAAACGAACCGGTATGAGTGAGGAAGAAGCAGGGCGGCGTGTGAGATATACCCGTTTTACGGAGGTTTGCCATGAATGTGGTGCAAACGGTATTGCAGTTGCACACAATAGTGATGATCAGGCAGAAACAATACTTTTTAATATATTAAGAGGGTGCGGTCTGACAGGACTTGCGGGAATGAAACCTGTATCAGTCTGTCAGGAAGATGAGTCCTTAAAGATAATACGGCCTTTATTGGAAACGTCGAGAACCGAGATTGAGAGTTACCTGAACGGAATCGGACAGGTATGGTGTAAGGACAGTACTAATGAAGAACTTGAATATACAAGAAACATACTGAGACATCGAATTATTCCGGAATTGAAAACTCTCACTACAAAAGCCACGGACCATATCAGGTCGCTTGGCAGGGAAGCGGCGAGAGCCGACAGTTTTGCTGAAGAATCGGCTGGACAGCTTTTTGACGGGCTTTATTCTGACGGGGTGCTTCTGACGGACGGGCTTGTCGGAAAGCATGATTACCTGATAAGAAGGGTGATTTACAGTTATATTTGCACCGTGACGGGCAAAAAAAAGGATATAACACAGTCGCATGTTGAAATTGTGTGCGGATTATTGGAAAATACCGTTGGCAAAATGGTTTGTTTGCCGTATGATATAGATATCGTTCGTGAATACGGATGTATAAAGGCTTACAAAAGAGGCATAGAATATACGGAGTCGGAAGAGCGGATTGTTTCTGCAGACGGTACATTTAGGGCAGAGATTAGTCCCGGTGTGTACGCAGAAGTGTGTTTCGAGGACTTTGATTCGTCAATGAGTGTTCCGCATTCGGAAAATGAAGTCTGGTTGGATGCGGCGGTAACAGGTGAACGGCTGGTTTTAAGAAAACGCCGTGACGGTGATTATTTTTGTGCGTATCCTGACGGGCGAAAGAAGTCGGTCGGAAGACTTTTTATTGATTCGCGGATTCCGGCAGCGGCAAGAGATTCACATCTTGTGCTTGCATCGGATTCAAGATGTTTTCTGGTGGGAAACCTGAGGCATGATGAAGCAGCACGCATTAACGGCGATACAGTAAGAATACTAAAGATTAGATTTGAACGCGAAAAAAATTAATTCGGTTAATGGAGGAACTATGGATAATATCAGAGTAATGTATACGGAAGAAGAAGTGGAAAAACGTGTAAGGGAAATTGCTTCACAGATAAGCAGAGATTTTGAAGGTCAGGAAATTCATCTGATTTGTATTCTCAAAGGAAGTATTTTCTTCACGGCAGAGCTGGCAAAGAGAATTACACTGCCTGTCACTCTTGATTTTATGTCGGTATCAAGCTATGGCGCAGGAACGGAAAGTACCGGAAGGATTAAGATTATCAAGGATCTTGATGAAAACATTGCTGATAAGAATGTGATTGTTGTTGAAGATATTATTGATTCCGGAAGAACGCTTTCGTTCCTTATGGATATGCTTTTGGCAAGAAAGCCGAAAACACTCAGCCTTTGCACGCTTTTAAACAAGCCGGACAGACGTGTGGTGGATGTTAAGGTTGATTATGTGGGATATGACATCCCGGACGAATTTGTAGTTGGTTATGGTATGGATTATGATCAGAAATATCGTGCACTCCCATACATCGGGGTGGTTGAAACAGAAGCTTAGGAGGAAGAATATTTGAAAAAACACAGTGGACTGATTTTTTATCTTATTTTGATAGGAATTATCATCTGGACCGTATATGCTACCGGAAAGGGTACCGGAAACAGTGCGTCATATACGATAAATGATTTTTATCAGGATTTAGAAGACGGGTCAGTTGAGAGTATTTATATTGAGCAGGACACACATGTACCTACAGGAACGGTTGTTGTCTATATGGACAATGGAAAAGAAAAGGAATTTTACACGACAGATGTGTCTTCAATCGAAAAACTTGCATTTTCTGAGAATGTGAGAATTGTAACTGATAAGGTCAGGGACACATCGTGGTTCTTTAACAGTGTTTTCCCTTATCTTTGTATAATTATAATTGTAATAGTCTTGTTTTCGATGTTCATCCGTTCGGCATCAGGCGGCGGCGGGACAAACCAAAAGCTGATGAATTTTGGAAAGAGTCGGGCGCAAAAGAAGAATCCGAATGAAATAAGTAAGTCGTTTAAAGATGTTGCCGGTCTAAAGGAAGAAAAAGAAGAACTTGCAGAAGTTGTTGATTTTCTGAAAAATCCGGCGAAATATACGGAACTTGGTGCAAGAATTCCTAAAGGAATCCTTATGGAAGGTCCTCCGGGAACCGGTAAAACACTTCTGGCAAAAGCAATTGCAGGAGAGGCAAAAGTACCTTTCTTTTCGATTTCAGGCTCTGACTTCGTGGAAATGTTTGTCGGTGTAGGAGCTTCCAGAGTAAGAGACCTTTTTGCGGAAGCAAAGGAAAATGCTCCTTGTATAGTTTTCATTGACGAAATTGACGCGGTTGCCAGAAGAAGAGGAACCGGAATGGGCGGCGGACATGATGAACGTGAACAGACACTTAATCAGATGCTGGTTGAAATGGACGGTTTTGGTGAAAATTCCGGAATTATAGTAATGGCGGCCACAAACAGAGTGGATATACTTGATCCGGCAATTATGAGACCGGGAAGATTTGACCGTAAAGTAGTAATCGGCAGACCTGATGCCGCCGGCAGGGAAGAGATTTTGAAGGTACATTCGGCAAACAAACCTCTGGCGGATGATGTTGATCTTAATCAGGTTGCAAAAAGCACGGCAGGATTTACGGGTGCTGATCTTGAAAATCTTATGAACGAGTCTGCAATTGCGGCAGCTTCTGACAATCGTAAGTTCATAAACATGGACGACATAAGGAGTTCATTTATAAAGGTAGGAATCGGTAAGGAAAAGAAGAGCCACGTTGTTTCCGACAAGGAAAAAAGAATCACGGCATACCATGAGGCTGGTCATGCAATATTGTTCCATCTTCTTCCAGATGTAGGACCGGTATATACGGTTTCAATTATTCCTACGGGGCAGGGGGCTGCAGGTTATACAATGCCGCTTCCTGAGAGGGATAACATGTTTATAACCAAGGGAATGATGCTTCAGGAAATCATTGTTGATTTGGGAGGACGTGTTGCTGAGGAACTGATTTTTGATGATGTTACAACAGGGGCAAGTCAGGATATTAAGCAGGCATCAGCTTATGCAAGGGCAATGGTTACTAAGTATGGATTCTCAGAAAGCCTCGGAATGATTAATTACGATAGTGATGAGGATGAAGTTTTCATTGGAAGAGATTTGGCTCATCAGAGAAGTTTTTCGGAAAGCACTCAGTCGGTTATAGATAAAGAGGTAAGGGAAATCGTTAACGGATGTTATGATAGGGCAAAAGAAATCCTTACTGAGAATATTGAAATTCTTCACAATTGTGCGGCTCTTCTCATTGAAAAAGAGCGTATTGGCAGGGAAGAGTTTGAATCATTGTTTAAAACTGACAAAACAGAGCCGGTTACGGAAATAGAATTTGATTAAAATATACAGGAGGCTGTTCTTTTGTGGTAAAAACTCACAAAAAAGAATAGCCTCCTTTGTATATGTTTGTGCACACGTTAGAAGAGTTACATGATATACTTCACATCGTAAACCCCAATACATTATATAGTTTTTGCTACACCCCATAAGTAACAAAAATACCTTCTCCGAAAGAGGACAGTCCCCCCCAATGTGCTGTCCTCTTTTATTTTTGCTTTTAAAAGTATCATTTAAAAACTCCGGTGGATTTTGGTTTCTGTACCGACCTCCAATTGTTAGACGTCGTGGTTTAACTTTTTGGTGTCAGTACAGTCGCTATATTTTCCGGATTTTTTTAATTTGATTTTATTGTTTCGTTTTATATAATTCTAATAAGTTTTTTGCAATGAAAGTAAATGATATTTGCCATTTCGAAGAAAAATTATGTTATAAATGAAAAATGTTGACCCGACAAGGGATTGGTGATAATACTAAAATTAGAAAATGACGAAACAATTTGTAAAAAAAAATATTAAAAGCTGATATAAAGATTATGACTTTTGTGTAGACAATGCCCACTATAATACGTAATAGTGATGATTAGACAAGATGGTGGGCAGCAGTAAAAATGCAGTGTATAAATTTCGAAAATGCATTGTTAAGAACATGTTAATTATATAGAGAGACTAACTATTAAAAGTCAAGTCTAAAATCGAGAAATTTCTGAATGAATTGCAGAACTGCATTTCAGATAGAAAAGAATCTTAAACGATTCTAAGAACTTTGAAAACTGCATGACAAGGTACAAGTGGTTTTATTATATTTTTGTTGAGGAAATCAATGATTGCCGGAAACTGCTGTTGCTTTTTCTGGTAATCGTAATTGTAATTACAACGGCAAATATAGTGTGGATAGTGAAAAAAGTCCTATATGTATAATAAAAAAGAATTGATGTATTCATAACAAACAAGCTCCGGTCCTATGAACCGGAGCTTGTTTGTTTTAAAGCCGCCGTACTTACTATACCATTGCAAATAAGACCGGCTTGTTATATAATTAACTGCATATTGGGTAAAAATACCCTTTTGCTGTAAGGCATCTAAAACAGGGTCTTCAGACCCGGCTAAAAAGGACTTGTATGCAGAGTATATATTATAAAAATCTTAAGGCTAAAAAGCAAAAAGCGGTTGAGTGGTATACACAGCCGAAAGGGTTCATAAAAGAAGCGGTATTCAGTGACGGGACTGCGGATTACAGGATTCCGCCTGAACCGGCTGCATTTGAAAAAGTTATAATCAAGATAAGAACGGCACGATGTGATGTTGACAGTGTTGTCCTGATTACGGATGCCGGAAACTATCAGATGAGCGTTTCAGAACAGGTTTCTGATGGTATGTTTGATATGTATCAGACAGAGGTTGTTCTTTCTGAAAAGCCGTTGGTTTATTTTTTTGAAATTAAATCCCATGGTCAGACGTATTATTATACAAGGCTGGGGATTGAGAGCAGCCCTAGTGATCATGCGCGTTTTGTAATTACTCCGGGATTTAAAACTCCTGACTGGGCGAAAGGTGCGGTCTTTTATCAGATTTATGTGGATCGTTTTTACAATGGAGATCCGACAAACGATGTAATTTCAGATGAGTACTGCTATATTGGGGAACACGTCAGGCATGTTGATGCGTGGGAGAGAAACCCTCAGGTGATGGATGTGAGGGATTTTTACGGAGGAGACCTTCTGGGAATTTATTACAAGCTTGATTATCTTCAAAAGCTTGGCGTTGAGGTGATTTACCTGAATCCGATTTTTACTTCGCCTTCAAATCACAAGTATGATGCTCAGGATTATGACTGCATTGATCCGCATTATGGTGTAATCAGCAGAAGAAGGGGAAAGACTCTTGAACCATGGGATAATGATAATGCGAATGCATCATCCTATATTGATGCGGTAACAAATCCGGAAAATATAGAGTTGAGCAATCAGTTGTTTATCAGACTGGTTGAGGAAATACATAAAAGGGGCATGAAAATTATTCTTGACGGTGTATTTAATCATTGTGGCTCCTTTAATAAGTGGTTGGACAGAGAACATATCTATGAAGGATGCAGTGATATTCCTGACGGAGCATATGTAAGTAAAACCAGTCCATATGTTAAGTATTTTGACTTTAAGGAAGATAAGTGGCCTTATAACGGAAGTTATGACGGATGGTGGGGACATGATACCCTGCCGAAACTTAATTACGAGGCCTCTCAGGAGTTGTATGATTATATTATGAGCATAGGCCGCAAATGGGTTTCGCCGCCTTATAATTGTGACGGATGGAGGCTTGATGTAGCGGCAGATCTCGGTCACAGTCCGGAGTTTAATCATAAGTTCTGGGCAGATTTCCGAAAAAATGTGAAGGCAGCCAATCCTGAGGCAATTATTCTTGCGGAACATTATGGCGATCCGTATGAATGGTTGAAGGGTGACCAGTGGGATACGACAATGAATTACGATGCTTTTATGGAGCCTCTAACATGGTTTTTTACAGGAATGGAGAAGCACAGTGATTCTTTCAAACCGGAGATGCTTAACAATTCATCAGCAATGAAATACAGTCTGCTTCACAACATGTGCCGTTACCAGACCTGCTCGCTTCAGGTTTCGATGAATGAGCTTTCAAATCATGACCATTCAAGATTCCTCACCAGAACAAATCACATTGCCGGGAGACTCGGAAACTGCGGTTCTGAGGCGGCATCAAAAAATGTTAACAAGGCGGTATTAAGGGAAGCGGTTGTTTTTCAGATGACCTGGCCGGGAGCACCGACAATTTATTATGGTGATGAGGCGGGAATGTGCGGATGGACCGATCCGGACAACAGAAGAACGTATCCATGGGGACGTGAAGACAAAGAGCTTATTGAATTTCACCGTGAAATTATAAATATACACAGATCATATGATGCATTGAAAAAGGGAAGTCTCAATATCCTAACATCTGAGTATGGTGTGTTTTCATATGGTCGAAGCTGTGGAGATGAAAAATTTATCATAGCCATTAATAATCTTCCGAATGTGTCAAAAATTGATATACCGGTCTGGCAGATGGGGATAACCAATGATTGTCTGTTGGTAAGCCTTATAAAAACGAATGATATGGGATTTGAGCTGAATGCAGGAATGTATGAAAATGAAAAGGGATACATCACTCTTAATATGCCGCCTCACAGTGCAATCGTTTTGAAAAACATTCCATCGGATATGATGAGGGTTTAGCGGATGGATGACAGAATTAAAAAAATTCTCGAAAGACTTGATGCGTATTACGGAACTGATGTTATATGCTATCTGGAACACGAAAATGCATGGCAGCTTTTGATTGCCACAATGCTTTCGGCACAGTGTACCGATGCGAGGGTAAACATTGTTACCCGGGAATTATTTAAGAAGTACAGGAGTCTTGAAGATTTTGCCGTGGCGGACTGCAGGGAACTGGAGAGGGATATTCATTCTACCGGGTTCTATCGCAACAAAGCAAAAAATATCATCGGCACGGCAAGGATTTTGACGGAAGAATATGGCGGCCGGGTACCTTCAGACATTAATCTTCTGACAAGGCTTCCCGGTGTGGGAAGAAAAACAGCAAATGTCATACGCGGAAATATATATCAAATAGACAGTATCGTTGTAGATACGCATGTGGGAAGAATTTCCCGAAAGTTGGGAATTACGTCGGAAACGGATCCGGTTAAAGTTGAGATGGAGCTGTATGAAAAGCTTCCGCAGGACCATTGGACGTTGTGGAACATGCAGCTCATTACCCACGGAAGACAGATTTGTATCGCACGTAAACCGGATTGTGAGAAATGCTTTCTGAGGGACTTGTGTCCTTCGGCAGGTAAATAATAAATTAGTTTTTAAGGAGGAATGGAAAATGAATTTCTTTAACAAAAAGAACCAGAGAAAGATTGTAGCAGTGATTGCGATTCTTTGTGTAATTCTTATGGTTGTACCTTTATTATCATCATTTGTTCAGTAGGATGAGATTATGCTTGAAGTAAGGAATGTATATAAAAAGTACGGAAAAAAAGAGGTCCTTAAGGGCATAAACTTCGAAGCAGGAAAAGGTGAATGTGTTGCCGTGGCGGGGTTGAACGGCTGCGGAAAATCAACACTTCTTTCCATATTGTGCGGAACTCTGAAATGCGACAGGGGAGAGTTTTTGATCAAAGGAACAGATATTCTGAAAAATCCTTCCAAAAGAAAAGGACTGATAGGATATGTTCCTCAGGAAAACCCTCTTATAGGAGAACTTAGCGTAAGAGATAATTTAAGGCTCTGGTATTGTGACAGTCATCTTGATATGGAAGAGGAACTGGAGAAAGGGACTCTTAAGATGCTTGGAATCGATGAGTTTGTTGATGTTACCGTAAGTAAACTCTCGGGAGGAATGAAAAAAAGGGTAAGTATAGGCTGTGCAGTGGCATATGACCCGCCGGTACTGGTACTTGATGAGCCGTCTGCCGCACTTGATCTTGCATGCAAGGAAAATATAAGAGCGTATCTTTCTGAACATCTTAAAAGGGACGGAATCGTAATCATTACGACTCATGATGAGGCTGAGCTTTCAATTTGTTCCAGACTGCTTGTGATGAAAAACGGGACGATGCATGAAGAGGACAGTGGGCTAAGGGGACAGGAGCTTCTTAAACACCTTTGATGAGGGGATATTGATGAAGGAAAAGTTTGAGTACGAGATTAAGGATTTTAAACCCTGTATCAAAAAAGTGCCGATGAGCAGAAGGAAAGTCATCCTGATTTCAATTACTGCATTGCTTATTGCGGCAGTGCTTATAACGGCTGTTGTCAGGCAGTTTTTTTATAGAGAGAAGCTGTCGCCTGAGGAGGCAGTGCGTCGGGTGATTGATAATGCTTATGAAAATATTATCGGTGGGAGAAGCAGCTATGCAGGGGCTTTGGGAATGGAAAAAATGCTCGAAGGAGAGAAAAAAAGATTTGTTTCTGCAGAAGGGTATTTAAAGCTTAAAGAACTTGGTGATTTTGGCCTGGGGGCAGAGGAATTTCTTAAAGGCATAAATATAAATGTTGATGCCTTTATTGACGGCAAGGAAAAACTGTCGGAGGGAAATCTTACCCTTGGATGGACTCTTTTTACAGTTAACCTGCTTGATTTTGTTTCTACGGATGAAAAGGTGTATTTCTCTTCTTCTGATTTTCTGGAAGAGACACTTTTTATAAATAAATCAGAGTTGCTTATCTTAGATACTCCGATAGAGGAGCTTTACAGAAACTATACCGGAAAGGAAATGCAGACCTCGGAATATGAATCATATACATTCAGAGAACTTTTGAGGATGGCAGGGATTGAAGCTGAATACAGTGAACTTGACGACGGGAAGAGCATAAAGACAACCTTCGGAGAAGTTAAATGTTTTGGATACAGGATACTTCTGATGAATGAACTGTTTAGCAGTCCGGTGGAAGTGGTTCTTTATGCGGACAAAGATTACAATCTTTTGGAGCTTACTGCAGATTACAGTATTGCTGATGAAGACGGAATTGAGGACGGAATCAGCCTGAAAATCACTTTTCATGAGGGAGCTGCTCTTTATGATGTGATTGAGGGAAGTCTGAGACTTTATGCCGGAAGTGATGAAATTAAGGGGAAATTCAGTGCCTGTACGACGGAGACGGAAAATTCCGTCGGAACTGATTTTGTCGGAGAACTTCATGTAGACGGAATTAATCTTAGTGCAAATGTGAATTTCGGACTGGATAAGTCAACCGGTGAACTGTTTTTTGAATCGGTAATGACGGATGAGGTTTCGGTACTTGAGATTAATACCGATGGAAAGGCTTTGTTTGATGAAGACAATAATAAGCTGGTACTGTCACTTAACGGATTTAATGTTGAGTATGATGAAAAGCTTATATTCACGGTTAATGCAAAGCTTACACTGGGATTTCCGGAGAAAATGCCTGACATTGTGATTCCGGAGGAAGATGACAGGCTTGTTAATGTCTTCGATATGACAGTGGAGCAGAAAGACAGGATTATTGAACAGATTATGGAGAAAGCGAAGTATTATAAAAAGCTTCTCGGACAACTTATGTAGCAGAAAAGGAACAAAAATATGTATCAGTCACTTATGCTGCTGAGGCTGGAAATAAAACGGGCGATGAGGAGTCTTCCGCAACTGCTTGCAGGTGCGGTTGTAATAATTGGGGTTATGGGACTTATCATCATTTTTACCCTTGTTTCCGAAAATGACAGGACAGTTGCAAAAAAACTCAGTGTGGATTTGGTAACAAATAACAATACGATAATAGAAACTGTTGGAATGGATGTACTTTCCAATATGGAAATAGCGGAAAAAAATATGACAATTTCCCTGGCAGAAAGTGAAGATGAGGGGATAAGGCGTTTTGAAAATGGTGAAACGGATGCTCTCATAATTTTTCCGGACAATTATATCGCATCAGTAGACAGAGGTGAAAATCTTCCGGCGAAAGTTTATTTAAGAAATTCGGGGTATTCATTTACGGTTTCCCTGATTGCAAGGCTCTGTGACGTTGCGGGAAATCTTCTTGCGGCAGCAGAGTCATCAAGTTATGCGGCCGGTGATATGTGTAATGACTTTGAAATAAAACAGTATAAATCCGAAATTCTGGAGGATGTGGATGTAATAAATGCAAGAATGATTCTTTCACGGGAGGATAATTTCAGCAGGCTTACGATTTATGGAGAGAATAATGTACCGATTGCTACGGAGTATGCATGTGCTATTCTGGTAATGCTCACCCTGCTTTGGGGAATTTCGTGCGGGACTATGATAAAAAGCGATTCGCCGGTACTTGTTAAGAAACTTGAGGCAAATCAGATTCCTTTATATAAGCAGATTTTCTTTAAGTTTATTTCTTTAATATGCCTTATGGGAACGATGTTTCTGATTATTTGTGCGGTACTTGCTGCTGCCTTTTTGTTAAGGCGGGATGTGTTTGAAACTATAGGAATAACGGATATATGGCAGATTGTAATGCTTATCCCGATGTCACTGCCGACAATTATATGTGCCTCGGCAATTGTTCTTTTTACTTTTACGGCCGCTTCAAATCAGATAGGAGGAATCCTTCTTCTTTCTTTGGGAACGGTTGCAATGGGATATGCCTCAGGATGTCTTATGCCGGCGGTATACCTGCCGATGACAATAAGAAACTCATTTGGAATGTGGCCGACGTATTATATGAAACAGCAGGCAATAAACGCAGTTTCGGGAAATACGGATGCGAGCTGTGTATTGATGATACTTCTTTTTGCGGCAGTTTTTTTTGCAGCCTCGGCAGCGTTGGTAAAGTATAAATACAGGAGGATGTAATGAAAAGAACAATGACTTTTTTTCTCCTGTTTGTCAAAAGACTGTGCAGGAAACCTTCTTTTGTATTAATTCTTCTTTTGATGCCGGCAATGGTCATCAGTATGAGGTTCATAATAGAGGAAGATGATGAAACGGTAAGAGTAGCCGTTTTGTGTGAAGATAAAAACGAAAAAATGAATGTAGTTATGGACAATCTTACCGGCAATTCAGACCTTGTGAAATTCTATAAGTCAGATTCGCTGACTGAGTTAAGGACAGACGTACTTACAAATGATGCTGAATGCGGAATTGTTTTTACCGATGGTGTATGGGATGCCCTTGTAGAGGAAGATGCGGATGAAAAAATAGTAATATATCAGAGTTCAAAGTCTTCATATACGGATTACATTCAGGAGATGGTTTATTCTGCCTTTTTTTCAGAGCTTGCACAGTATAGGCTTGAAAGTTATCTGGATAAGTATTCTTTGCAGTCCTATGTGACGGAAGCGGAAAGAAATGAGTATATAGAAGCACGCTACGACGAATATATGAAAGAAGGCGGAACTTTTGAAATATATTTTACGGATGAAAGTATGGACTCCGGAAATGATGTATCGTCAGTGGCAGGAGACAACAGTTATCTCTTTAAACCGGTAAGGGGAATCCTTGCGGTTATTATGATGGCAGCCTCTCTTGCAGGGGCGGTTTTCAGAACCATTGATGAAAAAGACGGAGTATATAAGACACTTTCGTACAGAGAAAAACCATATATAAATCTTGCCGCTGTTTTTATTCCGACGATGCTTTCATGCATTACGGCTCTTGTATGTATTTTTGCGGCAGGCGTAAATAAAGGTACGGGGGCAGAGATTGGCAGAATGACGCTGTACTGTCTGCTTTTGACAGGATTTTCAAATCTTTTGAGATGTGTCATAAACAGTGAGGCACTGCTTTGTTCTCTTCTTACCATGCTTACGGCGGCAAGCATGATCGGATGTGATATAGTAATTAATCTTGCAGCGTTTGTAAAAGGAATCAAAGTAATCAGGTGGGTTCTGCCTGTGGGATATTATATGGAAAAGATGAACAGCACCGGAGGAATTATCATTACGGCGCTGGTGACGTTAGCACTTATTGCGGCAGGGATTGTTACAGACAGAAAGAAGGCTTTATGAAAATCGGAAGAGTTTCATCATCGGAATATGACAGAACGGTTATTAAATACACCGGAGAAAGATATCTGTCGAGACCTTTTTCGGGAAAACGGGAGGGGCTTTCAACGGCAGATTATGTTGAAATTGCAGGAAAGAGGCTCAGAAAGAGAAAAATTTTTCAGGAGAGCATGGCAGTTACTTGTGGTAAATGCGGAATAATGGTCGCAGAGCGTGCTGTGATGGCGGCCGCATGTGCAGGTGTAAAGGCAAATCAGGCGACAGTTTTTATTCAGGCTCCGGTCCGGATGAGCGAACATGAGATTAGAAATGTGATATGTATGGCGGTGGAGACTCTTGAAAATAAAGGAATAGAGATTTCAGATATCTCTGTATTTCGTGAGGATACAAAAAGAGCCGTGATTAACGTTTCTGTAAGCGGAGAAAGATTTTTAAAAACGACAATCCGTGAGACGGAAAAAAGTGAATGTGCGGAAGAACGAAAAGAAAAGAAATTCTTTGTTGTCATGCTTGGAGCTGCTGCAGCAGAAGGAGCGGTGGCTTTGAGGGAGATTGAGACGGAAAGGCTGGAGAAGGTTTACTCAAAACAATTTCTCGATGATGGATGTCTGATGGAAGAACTTAATATAGGTGATAAATTATGGACGAGAGGAATTGATGCCGAATACATGGTACCTGTAAAGGACGGGGGTGTTTTCGGAGCACTTTGGGAACTTGGAGAACAGCTTCATCTGGGAATGAAGATTGATTTAAAAAAGATTTTTATTCCACCTTTGGCGGTTGAGATATGTGAAACCCTTGATATATCACCATATACAATGATGGGCGGCGGTGCGGCACTTGCTGTGGTGAGCGATGCAAAAAGCTATTTAAGAAGCTGTGAAGAAGCAGATATAAGGGCTGTTGTAATCGGTGAGCTGTGTCAGGGAAATAATCGGCTGATTATAAACGAGGATGAAGAAAGATATATTGAACCGTTTAGGGAAGACGGTCTTATGACTTATTTGAAAGGGATAAAGTAAAATGGCTGTAAATATAGTTTTACATGAACCGGAGATTCCGGCAAATACGGGTAATATAGGAAGAACGTGTGTGGCATCAGGCTGTTCACTTCATTTGATCAAGCCCTTGGGTTTTGATATCAGTGAGAAGGCGGTCAGACGTGCAGGACTTGATTATTGGCAGTATCTTGATTTGCATATTTATGAAAATTATGAGGAATTTATGGAAAAAAATCCGGATGCACTCATTTATTATGCGACCACAAAGGCAGAAAAATGCTATACGCAGGCGGAATTTCCGGATGGTTGTTTTATTATGTTTGGAAAAGAAAGTGCGGGTATTCCTGAGGAAATTCTTGTTGACAGGAAGGAAAACTGTATAAGAATTCCGATGATCGGCGATATGAGGTCTTTAAATCTTTCTAATTCTGCAGCGATTATTGTTTACGAGGCGCTGAGACAGCAGGATTTTTGCGGAATGAGAATGAAAGGTGAGCTTCACAGACTTAAGTGGAGTGAGTAGCCGAATAAATAGAATTGTGATTTAAATTAGGGGTGAGGTGTTGATTTATGAATGAAAAAGTACTTCATACGGTGGAATTTGATAAAATTAAGTCATCCCTTTTGACGCTTGCAGGCTCAGAAGCCGGAAAGAGGCTTCTTAAGGAACTTATGCCGGTGAGTGACAGGGATGAAATTGAAAAAAGACAGGAAGAAACGGCAGCGGCACTCTCAAGAATTGAGAGAAGGGGAAGTTTATCCTTTACCGGAATTCCGGAAGTCGGAGATATTGTAAACAGGGTGGCACTTAAGTCCACTCTTGGAGCGGGAGAGTTAAGAAAAATAGCAGCCCTGCTTACGGTAACAAAAAAGGTAAAGCAGTACGGTGAAACAGAGCTTCCGCCTGAAATGGGAGAAACAGCAGGGGGAAGTGCAGATGTTCTTTCGGAGAGATTTTCCATGCTCGAACCTCTTGAGTATATTCTCAGAGAGATAAACAGGTGTATAATTTCAGAAAGCGAAATAGCTGATGATGCCAGTCAGACTCTGCTTTCAATAAGAAGACAGATTAAGCAGAAAAAAGCTAAAATAGCAGAAAAAATCGCAGCAGTTTTAAGGGAGGCGGCTGAGGATGAAAAGCTTCAGGATAATCTTATTACAATGCGAAATGGAAGATATTGTATTCCGGTTAAGGCTGAATATAAGAATAAAGTACCGGGAATGATACATGATCAATCCTCCACAAGAAATACATTTTTCATAGAGCCTATGGAAGTTGTGGAGCTGAATAACGAAATCAGGGAACTCGAAATACAGGAAAATGATGAAATCGAAAGAATTCTGCAAATGCTCAGTGTGGCCTTGATTCCGGAGATTGAGCATATCAAATATAATGTGCGTACTTTGGGTGAGCTGGATGCGATTTTTGCACGCGGTGCGCTTGCAAGACAGCAAAGGGCGGTAAGACCGAAGTTTTCAGAAAATCATATTGCAGAGATAAAAAAAGCACGTCATCCGCTGATTCATAAAGATAGGGTTGTTCCTGTGGATTTAAGCATCGGAAAGGATTTCAATCTGCTGCTTATAACAGGCCCTAATACCGGAGGTAAGACGGTAAGTCTTAAGACAATGGGGCTTTTTCATCTTATGGGTCAGAGTGGTCTTCATATTCCGGCACTTCCGGGTTCGGTTCTTGGTATTTTTGATGAGATATATGCGGACATTGGTGATGAACAGAGTATTGAGCAGTCGTTATCTACGTTTTCATCACATATGACACACACAATAGAAATTCTTTCTGCTGCAAATGAAAATTCGCTAGTTTTGTTTGATGAACTTGGTGCGGGAACGGACCCTGTTGAGGGAGCGGCACTTGCAATGGCGATATTAACGGAGCTTAATTCTAAAGGAATAAGGACGATGGCAACTACTCACTACAGTGAGCTTAAGGCTTTTGCACTTACTACTCCGGGTGCAGTAAATGCTTCATGCGAATTTGATATTGAAACATTGAGTCCGACATACAAACTGCTTACAGGAGTACCGGGAAAAAGTAATGCTTTTGCAATATCAAAGAGGCTTGGAATGTCGGATGAGATTTTGTCATATGCAGAGTCTTTGGTAGATGAGAAGGACAGAGGCTTTGATGAAATGCTTAAGGAACTTGATGAGTTGAGACGTGAGGCAGAGAGGGCAAGAGATGAGGCTGTAAGGGACAGAGAAAAGGCAAGACGTTTCAAGGATGAGTCTTCAAGGGAAAAGGAAAAGCTTCAGGCAAGAAAAGACAAAGAGATTGAAAGGGCAAGGGAAGAGGCAAGGCAGATCCTTGAAGAGGCAAAGAGCTTTGCTGATGAGACCATAAGAAAATTGAACAAACAAGCTGCTTCGGCTTCAAATATGCGTGAGATGGAGGAAGAACGAAGAGAGTTAAGACACAGACTTTCAGACATTCCTGAGAAGAAGGAAAAGAAAGAAATTGTAAGGAAAAACCACAAGGCAGGGGAGTTTACAATCGGAACAAAGGTACACTGTTACAGCCTTGACCTTGACGGTACGGTTCATTCGCTTCCTGACAGAAAGGGCGAATGTTTTGTTACAATGGGAATTATGCAGTATAAGTGTCGTATTTCGGATCTTGAAATTATAGATGATGATATCAGGATGCCTGAAAAGGTAAAGCGTACGGGAGAGGGAAAAATCCGTATGAGTAAGTCATTTACTGTATCTCCGGAGATAAATCTAGTTGGTAAATATCCTGATGAAGCGGTTGCAGAACTTGAAAAGTATCTTGATGATGCATATCTGGCCCAGCTTGGCAAGGTTACGGTTATCCACGGAAGAGGAACCGGAGCACTCAGAAAGGCAGTGCATGATTATCTTAAAAGACAGAAGAACATCAAAGATTTTCGTGCCGGAGAGTTTGGAGAAGGTGATCACGGAGTGACCATCGTAACATTTAAGGAGGATTAAATGACAAAGCAGAAGATTTTTATCGTTGATGATGACAGAAATATTGCGGAGCTTATGTCACTGTATCTGGAAAAGGAATTTTTCGACACATGTATTGCGGAGGACGGAATAGAGGCTGTTGAAAAATTTACAGATTATAAACCGGATTTGGTACTGCTTGATTTGATGCTGCCCGGTATTGACGGATATGAGGTATGCAGGCGAATCAGAAAAATAAGCCGTACACCGATTATTATAATGAGTGCAAAGGGAGAAACTTTTGATAAAGTGTTGGGACTTGAGCTTGGGGCAGATGATTATGTTATGAAGCCGTTTGACACGAAAGAGCTTGTGGCAAGAGTTAAGGCTGTGCTCAGAAGAACGATGGGGGCTGCCGAAGAATTTTCGGGCGGCAGCGTGATTCCTCATGAGGAGAAAAACGGTGAATATGTAAGTTATGATCAGCTTTTTATCAATTTTACAAACTATTCGGTAATTTACCAGGGAGAGAACCTTTCCCTGCCGCCAAAGGAATTTGAACTTCTTTATTATATGGCAAGTCATCCTAATCAGGTGTTTACGAGAGAACAGCTGCTTGATGCGGTTTGGGGATATGAATATGCAGGTGATACCCGTACGGTGGATGTTCACGTAAAGAGGCTTCGTGAGAAGATAAAGGACGGAGAGGACTGGAGGATTTCAACGGTTTGGGGCAAGGGATATAAATTTGAAGCTCATCACAGGGTAAAATAAAAGCTTACTGCTGCTGTAGTTGAAAGAAAGTTTTCGGGCATTTTTGGTGCAGACTGAAAAATATGTTCGGAGAGGGGATTCGGGAGGAAAAATGTTCAAGGGAACGGTTACAAAAAAGGTAATGCTTATCGGTGGTTCCGTGTGGGCAGTCATTCTTTTGTTTTTAAATATTACATATGCTGATTTAATTCTTCCGCGTTTTATAAAAGACGGTGAGTTCAGAATAGAAGATATTATGCTGCAGATTAACCTGATAGGTGTCGGGATAATGTGCATTACGCTGCTCATCGCATTACTTATCTGTCTTTATTATGAAAGAGTAATCAAAAAAATAATTAAGGCTACGGTTGAATACACTGACGGAAAGTTTGACGAACGGATTGATATGTCTTTGTCGGATGAGTATCAGAGGCTTGCCGATGCCATATATTGTCTTGCGGAAAAAAACAAGGGGCTTATTGATTATCAGAAAGATTTTCTGGCAAATATTTCACACGACTTCAGGTCTCCGCTTACCTCAATTAAAGGTTATACAGGGGCAATTAAGGACGGAACGATTCCTTATGAGGCACAGGATAAATACCTTGATATAATTCTTTTCGAGACGGAGAGACTTACGGAGCTTACGCAGAATCTGCTTCAGCTTAATGAAATGGATACAAAAGGTGTTAAACTGGAACAGGCGGATTTTAATATCTGCGATATGATAAAGCGTACGGCGAGGACTTTTGAGGCAGTGTGTGCTTCAAAGAAGCTTAAAATCAGGCTTGTCCTTGCAGAAAGAGAAATCTGGGTTAGAGCCGACAAGGGGAAAATACAACAGGTTTTACATAATCTGATAGATAATGCGGTTAAATTCAGTAATGAGGATTCAACTATCGAAATTACTGTTTCCGTAAAGGAATATAAGGTGTATGTTTCAATCAGGGACAGCGGAATCGGGATTCCTAAGGATTCAATAAACCAGATATGGGAGAGGTTTTATAAGACTGATTTATCCCGGGGAAAAGATAAAAAAGGAACAGGTCTCGGACTGGCAATTGCAAAACAGATAATTGTTGCACATGGTGAAAATATTGAAGTTGCAAGCAAGGTTGGTGTGGGAACAGAGTTTATTTTCTCGCTGAAAAGAATTGAAAAACCTAAAGAAAAAAACAGTGTTAAAACAGGAACGGAGACATAAAGATATAGCAGACAGTCCGTTTTTGTTGGAAAGGATTTTATGAAATATATAGGTGATATGCGTGAAGGAGATATCGTTAGGGATATTTATTTGTGTAAGCAGGTTCAGACACTTAAGGCCAAAACAGGAAAGTCTTATATGTCGATACATCTTCAGGACAGAACAGGGATTATAGATGGTAAAGTATGGGAAATCAATAACGGTATCGGCAATTTTGATGCAATGGATTACATAATGATTGATGCACAGGTTACAAGTTTTCAGGGAGCAAATCAGCTTAACATTAAGAGAATCCGTAAGGCTGATGAGGGTGAATATGATGAAAATGATTATATGCCTTGTACTGAGAAGAATGTTGATGAAATGTATAAGGAATTGCTTTCTCTTATAATTTCAGTAAAAGAGCCGCATCTAAAAAAACTTCTTGAGAGTTTTTACGTTGAGGACAAGGATTTTACTAAAAGATTTAAGGCGCACTCAGCGGCAAAGTCGGTTCATCACAATTTTATAGGCGGACTTTTGGAGCATACTCTCGGAGTGGCAAAGCTTTGTGATTATCTTGCTTCGGCATACCCTGTACTTGACAGAGACCTGCTTATAACGGTAGCAATTTTCCATGATATCGGAAAAACAACGGAACTTTCAAGATTTCCTGAAAATGATTATACCGATGAGGGAAATCTTCTCGGACATATTTACATCGGAACAGAGATGGTGGGAAGAAAGATTGAAGAGATTGATGGTTTTCCGACAGTACTTGCAGGAGAATTGAAGCATTGTATTCTGGCTCATCATGGTGAACTTGAATATGGGTCACCAAAGAAACCTGCACTGGTTGAGGCACTTGCATTAAGCATGGCAGACAATCTGGATGCTAAAATGGAGAGTATGAGGGAATTGTTTAAAGCATCGGAGTCGGAGAACGGATGGCTTGGATTCCAGAGAATATTTGAATCAAATATCAGAGCCACAAAGGGTTCCGGAGAGTCGAATAAGGGACACAGATTTTCTTAATGTAAATTTTGAAATAAAGTCCCGGTAATCCCACCGGTTTTGGTCGATGGGATTTATCAGGGAGGACTGTAAATGTACCGGAAAAAGCAGGTAACCCAGGTATGAATCAACCTGTTTTTGTCGGAGGAAGTGTTAATAAATCTGCCGGAGGAATAGAATTTGAAAACTTTTAAGAAAAATGATTTCGTAGAGGTTTATATTGAAGATATGAGTGATTCCGGGGAGGGAATCGGTCATGCGGACGGGATGACTTTCTTTGTAAAAAATGCGGTAATCGGAGATACGGTTGAGGCGGGAGTCACTAAGGTTAAAAAAAACTATTGTTATGCCAGAACGAATAAGCTTATAAAGGAGTCTGAGTTCAGAAAGAAACCGATCTGCGGGATTTCTTCGCCATGCGGAGGATGTCAGATTCAGCAGCTTTCATATGAAAAACAGCTTGAGTTTAAACGTAAGAAGGTTGCTGACTGTTTCAGAAGAATTGGCGGTTTTTCAGTTGATTGTCAAAATGGAGATGGTCTGTTTATCAATCCTGTAATCGGAATGGAAAATCCGGTGAATTATAGAAATAAGGCACAGTTTCCGTTTGGAAAAGGGAAAAACGGAAAGCCGGTTGTCGGATTTTATGCTGGCAGGACACATAGTGTAATTCCGACAGAGTATTGCAGTATTGAATTCCCGGGACATGAGGAAATTCTCAGAGGAATTATGGAATATGTTTCTGCGGTGGGAGAGTCAGTTTATGATGAGGAGTCAGGAAAGGGAACATTGCGGCATGTTCTTATGAGAAAAGGCTTTGTAACCGGAGAAATAATGGTCGTTATGGTTATAAATGCCGATGGTCTGTGTGACGAGAAATTATTTACGGAAATTTTGAAAAAGATTCCGGGAATGACAAGTATACAGGTTAGCATAAATAAAGAGAATACAAATGTAATTTTGGGAAATAAGTGCAGAACTTTATATGGCAGAGATTATATTGTTGACAAAATAGGAGACGTATCTTTTAGAATTTCAGCCTTGTCATTCTATCAGGTGAATCCGGTACAGACACTTAAACTGTATCGGACGGCAGCAGAATTTGCCGGCCTTACGGGAAAAGAAACCGTATGGGATTTATATTGCGGAATCGGAACAATTTCTCTTTTTTTGGCAGAAAAGGCAAAAAAAGTTTATGGGGTTGAAATAGTTCCTCAGGCAATTGAGGATGCTAAGAAGAATTCGGCACTCAACGGAATTGAAAACGCAGAATTCTTCACTGGTGCGGCTGAGGATGTTTATAATGAAAAGAAGTTTCCGGCAGATGTTGTGGTAGTTGACCCTCCGAGAAAGGGAATTGATGAATCATTGGTGAAAGGAATTGCACTTATGCAGCCTGAAAAGATAGTTTATGTTTCATGTGACCCGGCAACGCTTGCCAGAGACTGTAAGAAATTTGATGAAGTTGGATATAAAGTGCAAAAAGTGCAGCCGGTAGACATGTTTCCGGAGACGGTGCATGTGGAGAGTGTCTGTTTGCTCACACAAAATCTTGCATAATGTAAATGGTAAAACAAGTAAAAAAGACAAGATGTTGTAGTATGCGGAAACAAATAAAATAGCAAAACCAAGTGCCGTAAAGCCCGAAAATAAGGGAAAAAGATGGGGACGTGGTTTTGCTAAATTGTTGATACATAGCACGTGGAGACGGTTTGTCTGCTCACAAGAAAAGCCCAGTAACGCAAAGGTTTCTGTCAATTTGGGGCAAAAATAGATGTGTGTTTTTGTTTCCGCAGAGTGGGTATGAGGGAATTGATATACCCAGGGGGATAGGCAGTTTAGAAGTAAAGGAATA